>NZ_JBWKEQ010000007.1:0-37893 GCF_056435365.1 Kitasatospora sp. NPDC043949
GCAACGCCAGTTGTTGTGGAGTCGTCGTTGAAATACCACTCTGGTCGTGCTGGATGTCTAACCTGGGTCCGTGATCCGGATCAGGGACAGTGTCTGGTGGGTAGTTTAACTGGGGCGGTTGCCTCCTAAAGAGTAACGGAGGCGCCCAAAGGTTCCCTCAGCCTGGTTGGCAATCAGGTGTTGAGTGTAAGTGCACAAGGGAGCTTGACTGTGAGACTGACGGGTCGAGCAGGTACGAAAGTAGGGACTAGTGATCCGGCGGTGGCTTGTGGAAGCGCCGTCGCTCAACGGATAAAAGGTACCCCGGGGATAACAGGCTGATCTTCCCC
This sequence comes from Kitasatospora sp. NPDC043949, assembly GCF_056435365.1. NCBI lineage: Bacteria > Bacillati > Actinomycetota > Actinomycetes > Kitasatosporales > Streptomycetaceae > Kitasatospora > Kitasatospora sp. NPDC043949. The sequence goes on from NZ_JBWKEQ010000007.1 coordinate 330, forward strand.
AAGAGTCCATATCGACGGGATGGTTTGGCACCTCGATGTCGGCTCGTCGCATCCTGGGGCTGGAGTAGGTCCCAAGGGTTGGGCTGTTCGCCCATTAAAGCGGTACGCGAGCTGGGTTTAGAACGTCGTGAGACAGTTCGGTCCCTATCCGCTGTGCGCGTAGGAGTGTTGAGAAGGGCTGTCCCTAGTACGAGAGGACCGGGACGGACGAACCTCTGGTGTGCCAGTTGTCCTGCCAAGGGCATGGCTGGTTGGCTACGTTCGGGAGGGATAACCGCTGAAAGCATCTAAGCGGGAAGCCTGCTTCGAGATGAGCACTCCCACCTCCTTGAGAGGGTAAGGCTCCCAGTAGACGACTGGGTTGATAGGCCGGATATGGAAGCCCTGTGAGGGGTGGAGTTGACCGGTACTAATAGGCCGAGGGCTTGTCCTCAGTTGCTCGCGTCCACTGTGTTGTTCTGAAACAACGACCCCAACCCGTTTGGTCACGGGGTTGGTGCGGTTGACAGTTTCATAGTGTTTCGGTGGTCATAGCGTGAGGGAAACGCCCGGTTACATTCCGAACCCGGAAGCTAAGCCTTACAGCGCCGATGGTACTGCAGGGGGGACCCTGTGGGAGAGTAGGACGCCGCCGAACAATCATTCACAGAGAACCCCCATCCGGGAAACCGGATGGGGGTTCTCTGCATTTCCGGGGCATTGGGTCCCCCCAGCCTGCCGCATCCGCTGCCAGGGCGGTCCGGCAGGATGGCCGCCATGCCCACGACGCCGGAGTACACCCAGCTGTCGCTCGCCCAGCGGCTGACCGAACACGCCCGCACGGCCTGGCCGCAACTGACGGACCTGCACATCCGCCATCGCGGGCAGTTCGCCTACGTGGAAGGCGAACTGCCCGACGGCGAACGGGTCAAGCTGATGCGCCTGCGCTACAGCGGTACCGCCAGCCGATGGGGCTTCGCCTTCTACTACGCCGGCAGCGACTGCTACGAAGACTCCCTGCTACCCACCGGCGGCTTCGCCGGCACCCCCGAGGACGCCCTCGACTGCGCCTGCCAGCTCCGCCTCGCCGCCCCCGCTACGAGTGTGGCGAGCCGAAGCGAACCGATCGACTGGCAGGCACTGGCCCACAGTATCGGCGCTGGTCCGGAATCCAGCGGTGACCGCATCGCTCGGCGGGCCATCGCCTTTCTGCTGGGTGATGAGGCGATTCGTGGGGCGGTAGATTGGTACGTCGAAGGTCTCCCGGCCTCCGAACACGCGCGTTCGGTCTTGTGGCTGCTGCAGCCCGACGCTGCTCGATCTCGCTGCCTGGAGATCTATCGCACCGACCCGGATCCGGAACGTCGGCACCTCGCGGTCGAGTTGCTGCGCGTCGTCGCCACGGCTGATGACCTCCCGTTGGTCGGTGAGTTCCTCGTTGACGCTGATCCGGCCATCCAGATCTGGGGTATCGGCGTCCTCGACCAGCTTCTGTTCCGCGGCCAGGTCGACGCCGACGACGCGGAGCCCTTTCTGCAGGCCGCGGAGCATCACCCGAACCCCCAGGTCCGCGAAAAGCACACCTACCTTCGCGATTTCCTGGCATCCCAGGGGTGTCGCGATTGAATACTGGCGCAGTCCTGGCAGGTTCTCCTGATGATCGGCGGTGTGCCGGTCGAGCCTCACCAGCAGATCGTCCGCAGCCGGCACGCATCTCACCGGCCGCAGGGTCAACCCCCGAAGGACTTGGAGCGTCGACGCTGGAGCTGGCCGGAATGCCCGGGCCGCCGCGCTCGCCGATCTGAAGAGAGCACTGGAGCAGCCACCCATGGACAACAACGCCTTCGTCTACACGACGTACATCAACACCACACCTGAGCGGCTCTGGCAGGCGCTCACCGACCCCGCCTTCACCGAGCGCTACTGGGGCGTGCGCTTTGAGACCGACTGGGTCGAGGGCTCACCTGTCGTCTGGGCCGAGCGCGGCGCCCGGACCGTCGACCCTGAGCAGGTCGTACTCGTCCACGAGCCGTACCGGCGGCTCTCCTACACCTGGCACACCTTCACTCCGCAGTGGGCCCAGACGGCCGGTGTCGGCGAGGAACTGCGCGCCGAACTGGCCGCGGAACGCCGGTCGAAGGTCACTTTCGAGCTGGTGCCGCACGGCAACCAGGTGAAGCTGACCGTCACCCACGACGACTTCGGCCCCGGAGGGACCCTGCGCTCGATGTGCAGCCAGGGCTGGCCGGCCATCCTCTCCAGCCTCAAGACACTGCTGGAGACGGGCGAAGCCCTGCCCACCGCCGGGCAGCCGGTCCACGAAGGCTGACCGCCGACGGACTCGGCCGCACCACCGCGCACGCAGCGCAGCCGTTCGGATGGGCGTCGCGGTTCGGACGGGCGTCACGGCGACGCCCATCCGAACCGGCCGGTGCACTGGTCAGCGTCGGCGGCCGAGCAGTTCGGCGGTCTCGGCGCGCCGGTTCCAGGCGATGACGGCCAGCGGCACCATGAAGATGAACGGGGTCCCGGCGTTCTCGCCGTGCATCGCGGTGAGCTGGGTGACGAACGCGAACACCAGGAAGACGATCAGCGCCGTGGCTGCCGGCCCGGCCAGCCGGCGGACCAGCAGCCCGACCGCTCCGGCCAGTTCCACCAGCCCGGTCAGGTACATGAACCAGTGGCCCACACCCATGGCGTCGAAGACGGTCGTGGCGGCGGGGACTGCGAGCAGCTTGGGCAGCGCGCTGGCCACGGCGAAGAAGAGCGCCAGCAGGATCCGCAGCGTCCAGACCACCCGGACCACGGCCTTGCCGGACTTCGTGGCGACGGCGGTAGCGGCGGTGGGGTTGGTAGCGGCGGTAGCAGTGGCGGTGGCGGTGCTGGACATCTCAGGTCTCCCCGGTCGGCTGTCGTTGCTTTCCCAGGTATGACCGCCGCCACCGCCCGAACTCATCGGTCCCGGGAGAAAAAGTTTTCCGACAACCTGGCCCCAGCCCCAGCCCCAGCCCCAGCCCCAGCGCCGACAGCTCGCCGACGGCCTGCCGTCCGCGGACCAGCCCTTCGGCTGCTGCGGTGCGCGGGTGCTGGTGCCCGGTGGTGGTCACCGGTGAGGACGAGCAGCGGCCGACCGATCGTCGGTCGGGGTGCGGGCGGACACAGGACGGTACTCGTGGTCGATCTCGACTGGACGGACAGGACGCCGCTGGACGCCCGGGGTGCGCGGCTGGGAGCGGCCGGGGAGCACCCCGGTCTCGCGGACGGCGCCTACGTGCGGCGGAGAGCCGAACCGTCACATCTTCCCGTCTCATGGCGATTGCGATAGACCGGAGCCGTCCCACGTCTGCAAGGAAGGCGACACCGATGACCCTGATCGAGAGCCCCGTCGTGACCATCGAGTCGGGCAGCGTCCGAGGCACCGTCGAGGACGGCGTCGCCGCGTTCCGCGGCATCCCCTACGCTGCTTCGCCCGTGGGCGAGCGGCGCTTCGCCGCCCCCGTGCCGCACCCCGCCTGGTCGGGCGTCCGGGACGCCGACCGCCCGGGCCCGTCCGTCCCGCAGAACCCCTCCCGGCTCGAAGCCGTCATGGGGCCACGCACCCCCGACTGGGACGAGGACGGTTGCCTCACGCTGAACGTGTGGACCCCTCGTCCGCCTGCGGACGGGTCCGCCCCGGGTGCCCTGCCCGTCCTGGTGTGGTTCCACGGCGGCGGGTTCACCAGCGGGTCCGGCGGCTGGGACTGGTACGACGGCCGGCACCTGGCCGCCGCCGGCCGGGCCGTCGTCGTCACCGCCAACTACCGCCTCGGCCCGCTCGGCTACCTCTACCTGCCGGACCTCGGCATCGAGAACCTCGGCGTGCAGGACCAGGCCGCCGTCCTCGCCTGGGTGCGGCGCAACATCGCGGCCTTCGGCGGCGACCCCGGCAGCCTCACCGTCGGCGGCCAGTCCGCCGGGGCGTTCTCCGCCCTCTACCTCGCCGTCTCCCCGACCACCGGCCCGCTCGTCAACCGGGTCATCGCCCAGAGCGGTCCCTTCGGGCTCGCCCCGCAGGACCCCGAGGAGGCGAGCGACCACGCCCGGCGCTTCCTCGACATCCTCGGCATCCTCGGCCCGGGCGGCACCCGGGACCGGGGTGCCGCGCTGCGCGCCGTCCCGGCCGACCGGCTCCTGGCCGCCTACCAGCGGCTCTCCCGGGAGGCCGCCCGCCCGGGCAACGTCGCCCCGCCCATGTACCCCGTCCTCGGCGCCTCCGGGATCCCCGTGACGTGGCAGCAGGCGCTGGTCGACGGACGCCTCGACGGCAAAGGCCTGCTGACCGGCACCACCAGGAACGAGATGGCCTCCTTCTTCGCCTTCGCCCCCCGCATCCGGGAGATCACCGCCGACCGGGCCCGCTCGATCGCGGTCGGCCAGGCCGACGGCGGCGACGAGCGGTATGACCGCATCGCGGCCCGGCGGCCGAACGCGACCCCGGCCGACATCCTCACCGAGTTCGAGACCGGGCTCGTCTTCCGTGACGACACCCTCGCCATCGCCGACCGCCACGCTGCGGCCGGAAACCCGACCTACGTCTACCGGTTCGACCACGTCCCGGTGCCCGACCCCGCAGGCCTGGGCGCCGCGCACTGCGTCGAACTCCCCTTCTTCTTCGACACCTTCGACGCCTACCCCGACAGCCCCATGCTCGGCGAGGCCACCGCCGCCGTCCGCTCGCTCGGCGGCACCTTCTCCCGCGCGATCGCCGCCTTCGTCGCCACCGGCCGTCCCGCCGCGGACCAGTGGTACCCCTACGAACCCGCCGATCCGGCGACCGTCCGGCACTTCGGCTGACACCGGCCGCGCCCGTGCCGAGGGTGGGGAACAGCCGCAGGCCGCAGGCCCTACCGCCCGGGCCCCGGCGCCGGCTGCGTTCTGTTGGACAAGGTGACGTGTTGAGTGCGGAGTGGCGAGGCGTTTGAACCGCGCATGCCCGGTCCAGGATCTTCCTGTCCCAGCCGGACCGACGCGGGCACCGTGCAGGCCCCCATCGGCGTGGTCACCGCGGCCACGCAGTAGCGGACTCCGAGCCCCACGCGGCTGACCACCCCGGCCAGTACGTGATCGCCCGAGTCGTCGTTCCAGCCGACCCCGGCCGGACGAGCCGGTCAGGCCAGGAAGTGGTCGTGCCGGCGGTAGAGTTCCGCCCATTCCGCCTCGCTCATCGGGCGCTTTTCGGCCGCGATCTCCGAGATTTCCTCGAAGAACGATTCGCGTGGCACGCCCGGCACGAAGAGCATCAGCATCGAGGCCGGCTCGTTGGACTCGTTGCGGAAGCCGTGCACAGCGCCCTCCGGCACGTGCAGGAAGTCACCCGCCTCGGCGTCGATCCATCGTTCACCGTCGTACAGGCGCATGATCCCGGACAGGACGAAGAAGGACTCGGACATGGTCCGGTGGAAATGTGGAGCAGGGCCTGTCGGCCGGGGCCCCATGTCCAATCGGTACAGGCCGAACGTCTTGTTCGCGGAGGGCGTGTCGACCAGGTAGTGGACTCTTGTGCCCCCCGCGCCGATCAACACGTCCGGCGTGGTGGCGCCGGAACGGAGCGTCGCCGTATTCTCGCCCGATTCACCCCAGTAGTGAGCCATTGGGTAGGACATGGCGGATTTCCCCTTCGAGGTGTTCGCGTGACTGGTCGGTGGTGGTCCGTCCCCTCGGTGACGAAAACGACGTGGGCCCGGCCGACTGCCGACGTTGACGGGCAGGGCGGCGGCGCTCGGCCCGGGGCGCCGAGCACGTCCGAAGCGCCCTGCGGGGCGGGCCCTGGCGGCTCCACCGGCTCTTCGCACCCCAAGATCGCCCAGGCGTCCGCAGCCCCGGCGGCCCGATGAGGGCCATGGATCCACGGTGCGCCGAGGCGGCCGTCGGCGCACCCGCAGCGGCCTGGCCCCGGCGCGACGCTGCCTGCGGAGGGTCGGCGACGAGCTACGAGTTCCGGGGGCGAACGGTGGCCGAGGCGGCTGGTCGGGGTGGTCGTCGACCTGGCTGCCCTGCCGGCGGACAGTCCCGGCGGCGGGCTCTTCGCCGCGGACGGGCCGTCGTCGCGGCGGTCACCCACGGCTCCGGGCTCTTCACCGCAGATGGGCCGTCGCCGTGGTGGTCACCCACGGCTCCGGGTCGGCGCCGTCGACCCGTTCGATCGAGGCGATCTGCCGGGACACCGCCGACTGGGTGTACCCCGGCGACTCCGCTGCCGCCGTGAAGGTCCCCTGCTCGGCCGCCGTGCGGAACACCCGCAGCGCCGTCAGTGACACATCGGTGACCAGGGCCTCGGCCGGGTCCTCACCGAGGGGCCGGCAGCCCGCATGGGAGCGGATGACCTGGTCCTGCTCCCCGGCCGCAACCGGCAACGCGTCACCGCCGCGCCGCCGCGCCGCCGCGTCACCGTCGCGCCGCCGCGTCGTCGTCCTCGCGGGTCGGCTCAGGAGCGCAGCGTCTTCATGGCGGCCGACCAGGCCTCCAGCTGTTCGAACAGCCTGGTGGCCGAGGCGTCATGGTGCTCGCCGGGTTTGAAGAGGGAGAGCTGTTCGAAGTCGGAGAACAGCGAGAAGGAAAGCTGTTGGTTGACATGGGCGAGTTGGAGCGCGCTCGCGATGCTGCGCAGGTGCTCGACGGCGCGGACGCCGCCGACGGTGCCGTAGGAGACGAAAGCGGCGGCCTTGTTGTTCCACTCCGCGTAGGCGAAGTCGAGGGCGTTCTTCAGTACGCCGGGGATCGAGTGGTTGTACTCCGGGGTGACGAAGACGTAGCCGTCGAACTCGGCGACCTTGGCGGCCCACGCCCTGGTGTGCTCGCCTTGGTACTGGCCCATGGACGGCGGCAGCGGCTCGTCCATGAAGGGCAGGGGCCAGTCGGCGAGGTCGACGGGCTCGTACTCGACGCCGGCGCGGGCTCCCGCGCGGTCGATGACCCAGTCGGCGACCGCTTTGCCGTTGCGGCCGGGGCGCGTGCTGCCGAGGATCACGGCGATCTTGAGGGTGCTCACGGTGGGCGCTCCTTCCGTGTCAGTCCTGCTGGGCAGGCTGGCGGTGGTGCGGCGGGCTCCGTCGGGCGCGGCCAGGTGCAGGTACAGGTGCAGGTGCCGACGTTCCCGCTTGAGCCTCCATGTCGGATTCTAGACCCGACGACTTGAAGGCTCAAGCGGTGGTGGAACTCAGGCCAGGCCGAGCTGGGTGGCGATGACGGAACCTTCCGCGTAGCAGTCGAAGCGCTTGATCTTTCCGCCGACCAGCTCGAACACGTCGCAGCACGGGGCGTCCATGCGCCTGCCGGTAGGCGGGACGGTGCCGGACGGCAGCTCCAGCGGGCCGAGGTGGGTGCCTTGCAAGCGTAGTTGCACGATCACCACGTCGCCGGTGACGTAGAACCGTTCGAGTTCCCGGTGCATGTCGGGGAACGCCCGCGCGTAGGTCTCGACCGTCTTGCCCAGCTGGTCCGCGCCGCGGTAGGTGAACGGGACCGACATGTCGGTGAAGGTTCCGTCCTCGGTGAACGCCGCGATCCAGCCGGCGACGTCCTGCTCCTCGGCGACCCGGTAGGCGTTGCGAATGATCTTCTCGTTCTCCAGCGACATCTCAGCTCCCTGATCCGTGCCGCGCGGAGGTGGCGCGGCGGCGCCGGGATCGACGCCCTCGTGTATTTACTTTAACCTTCAAGTCAATCTGCCGAAAGGTCGCGGCGCTTCGCTGTTGTGGTGGGTCGAGAGGCCCTGTGGCCGCAGCTATGACTTGAGTGATCAAGCCCTGGACTCAGCGCGCAGGCGAGTCGATGCGCTGGAGGATGCGTTCCGCGTCCTGCCCGAGCCTGCGCAGGCGCTCGCCGGACAGGTTGTCCACGACGAGGCGGCGGACCTGGGCGACATGTCCGGGGGCGGCCGCCTCCAGTTTGCCCATGCCGGCAGGCAGGAGGATGGCGTTGGTGAACCGTCCGTCGGCCGGATCCGGCTCCCGCCGGACGTAGCCGCGGCTCTCCAGCCGCTTCACCATGTGCGACAGGCGCGACAGCGACGTACTGGTGTGCTCGGCCAGGACACTCATGCGCAAGGTCCGCTCGGGCGCCTCGGACAGCATGGCGAGGGTCATGTACTCGACCATGCTCAGCTCGGCGTCGCGCTGGAGCTGGGCGTCGACCGCCCAGGGGAGCCGGGTGATCAGGCGGACCACCGACATCCAGGAGGCCAGCTCGGTCGGCGTGAGCCACAGGTCCGCATGCTCGTCCGGCGCCTCGGGCGTTCCCTCCTGGTTCGTCATCTTGTGAGCGTATCACTTGAACAGTCATGCCAATCGGGCCGTGCCGGACGGCACCTTCCCGCGCGTCGTCGGTCGGCGACCACGCCTTGCCGGGCCGGCCGGCGGAGCACGACCTGGGCCAAGCCCCTTCAGCTGATGAGCCCCGGCCTCCGGGCCGGTTCTCGTCGAGGAGGCTGGTCGGTTCCGCCGACGGCTCACTGCTACTGTGGCTCCAGATTCAACGGAATGCGCGAAAAATCGCTCCTGAATGGTGTTTCTGAGCGGCGCCCTCGCGGTGTTTGTTCCCTTCGCGGAACCCCAGTGCTTCCTTCGTGACCACAACGAAGGCAGAAGACTGTGCACCAGCACCGTGTCATCATCGCCGGCGCCGGACTCGGCGGCCTCACCCTCGCCCACGGGCTGCGCGCCCGCGGCTTCGACGTCGCCGTGTACGAGCGGGACCTCCACCCGGACGCGAGGCCGCAGGGCTACCGCGTCCAGCTCGACGAACCCGGGCTCGCGGGCCTGGAACGCTGCCTGCCGGAGCACCTCTTCCGGCTGGGCCTGGCGACCGCGGCCTCGCCGCCCGCCCGGGTCTCCGTCCGTGACCGCCACCTGGGCACGCTCGCGGACCGGCCCACCGCGCCCGACCCCGATCCCGCCGACGGCACCGCTCGCCCGTACCGCTCGTACGCGTTCAACCGGCCGACGCTGCGTCAGATCCTGCTCTCCGGCCTGGCGGACACCGTGCGCTACGGCGCGGAACTGCTGAGCTGGGAGAGGGAGCAGGACGGAACGGTCACCGTGCGGTTCGCCGACGGCCGCAGCGCGAGCGCCGACCTCCTGGTCGGCGCGGACGGGGTCGGATCGGCGGTACGCCGACAGCTGCTGCCGCACGCCCGGGTCGAGGACGCCGGACTGCGGCTGATCTACGGCAGGATCCCGCTGGACGCGCCGGATGCGCCGGAAACCGGGGTTGGAGAGGCGGGAGAGGCCGGAGAGTCGGAGACGGGCGCAGCGGCCGCCGGGGCCGCGGCCGCACTGCCGCCGTGGGTGTTCGACAGCATCTTCACCGTGGTGACCGGCGGGCCGGGAAGTCCGCACGTCGGCTTCGGGCCCGTGCGGTTCGCCCGCCCTCCCGGTGCCGCCGGCCCGGCACACACGCCGCCCGTCCCCCTCACCCCCGTCGGCGACTACGTCGCCTGCCTGGTGGGAGCGCCGGCGGACCACCCCGCCATGCCCTCGTTCGAAGCGCTGCGCGGTCTCGACGGCCCCGCCCTGCGCGAGCTGGCCGGACGCCTGGTGGGCGACGACTGGCACCCCGATGTGCACCGCCTCCTGGACCGCTGGGAGACCGACTCGCTGTTCCCGCTGCGCATCTCCACGGCGAGCCCCGTACCGCCGTGGGAGCCGGGCCCCGTCACCCTGCTCGGGGACGCGATCCACGCCATGAGCCCGGTGCTGGCGATGGGCGCGAACACCGCGATCCGCGACGCCGCCGAGCTGACGCGGACCCTGGCCGAGGCCGCGGCCTCCGGCGTGCCGCTCGTGGACGGCGTACGTGCCTACGAGCTCCGGATGCGGGAGTACGCCTTCTCCGTCGTGGCCGCCTCCCGGCGAACCGGCCGGCAGCGGGTCGGCCAGAGGTAGACGTTCGGGGCGGGGGTGGGGCCTGGTACTGGACTGCGGTCCACCCGTGGTGACGGATCGTCAGGAGCATCGGCTGCCGAGCCGGTCACCCGGGTGGTCGCCGGGGCAGGTCGAGGCGGACGAGGTGCCGGTCGGTGCCGCCGTCGGGCCGGTGCACGGTGCGGTAGGCGTATGGGACGGGGCTGGCGGGGAAGGTGACGATGCCTTCCTCCACGACGGGCCGCTGGTCGGCGATGGCCCGCAGCCGGGCATCGGTGTCGGCCGGCAGCTGCGGCTCGGGCGGGCGGCGGTGGCGGCCGGCCATCCTCAGCCGGTCGGTTCCGACGGGGCCGGGCGGCCCGACCGGCTGGTTTCGCTGCGCCAGGGCTGGTTCACGAGGTCCTCCTCGCGGGCCGGTCGGCGCTTTCGGCCAGCAGGGGCAGGTAGTGCTGGAGGTAGGGCGGGACCTTGAGGTCGAGCACCTCGGCCAGGGGGACCATGCGGACGGCCAGGCCCTCGTCGCCGAGCCGGAGGTCCGTCTCCGGGCCGTCCCAGGCGGCGTGCAGGACGCGGGTGAGCGGGGAGACCAGTTCGTGGTGCGGGCCGGGCAGGATCCGGAGCCCCGTGATCTCGATGCCGGCTTCCTCGCGGACCTCGCGTGCCGCGTTCTCCTGCGGGGTCTCGTCGCCCTCGCGCCAGCCGCCGATGGGGGTCCAGTAGCCCGGCCAGGCGATGCCCGGCTTGTCGTCGCGGTGGTGCATCAGCAGGCGGCCGTGCCGGTCGGTGACGAGGACCATGATTCCTTCGAACTCGTCCTCCGGGGAAGGGCGTTCCAGGTACAGCGGGGTGCCGCAGCGGTGGGCGCGCAGTACCTGGAGGAGTCGCTGGTAGCGGTCCGGTGGCATCAGGGCGTCCCAGTCGTGGGCGGTCTCGAAGCGCCACTCGGTGTGCTCGGCCGGGTCGAGCCGGATGCGGGCCTGCTGCTCCCGGGTCAGGACGCCGCCGTCGAAGACGTATCCGCACACCGGCACCGGGTACTCCGTGCCGGCCTGCTCGTGGACGACCGCGACCAGGCGCCGCCGGGCGATCACCTCGGGGTTCTCCGCGGCGAGGTCGAGGCCGAGTTCCTCCTGGGCCTCGCGCAGTGCCGTGTCGAACGGGGTCTCGCCGTGTTCGACGTTGCCGCCGGGGAGGTTCCACACGGTCGGGTTGATGGTCGAGCGCATCCCGAGGACGCGGCCGTCCGGGTCGGTGACCAGGAAGCACCCGTAGACCGTGGGCCGCGCGATGGTGGTGAGGTAGCCGCCGACCGGTCGCCAGCCCGGGATCGCCAGGCGACGGGTGAGCCACCTGATCACCTCGCGCTCTCCGTCGCCGGTCTGCGGCAGCTGGTCGGGACGGGCCCATTGCTGGTCGTCGTGCTCGGCCGACAGCGTGACCGGGGTGCCGTCGGGCACGACGGTGGTGAACACGAACTGCCGTACCCGCCGGCCGTTCCGGTCGGTGAGGTCCAGGCTCCGCGCGTACTCCAGCGGCAGCCCGGCGAGCCCGGTCTGCTCGGCCAGTTCCCGGGCCGCGCCCGCCTCGATCCCCTCGCCGTCCTCCCGGCCGCCGCCCGGGTACTCCCGCGGGCCGGGAAGGGCGTCGTGCGCGGCCCGGCGGATCAGCAGGATCCGGCCGGAGGCGTCGCGGAGCACCACGCCGACGCCGATCCGCTCGATGCCCTCGTGGGCGGCCAGTGCGGTCAGCACCTCGAAATCGATCACTGCGCGGACTCCTCGTTCACTCGGGCCGACGGGGCTGTTGAGCGGGGGCGACGGGACGCTCCTCCTGCCGACGCGCCGGGGCAGTCCAAACCGGCCTCAGGGAAGCTGAGTTGGGGTGGCCTTGTGGTCGGCAGGGGACAGATGATGGTGCTGTTCGAACGCGGGGTTCAAGCAGGTCATCTCCGGGCGCGCCCGGGTCGAACGGGGAGTTTTCGAGCACCGCGCCGCCGCGGCGGGTACGCCCTCCGGCCGGTCGCGAACGGCGGTCGGCAGGGCGGCGGAGCCCAGCGCACGGGCGGCCAGAGCCTGTTCGAGTGCGGTCGTCAGGCAGGCTGCGAGCCTGCTGCTGACGCCGGCGTGGGCGGCGGGGCCGCGCGGGGAGCGGCCGCCTCCGGCTTCACTCGTTCGGCTGGCCGGGCGGTCCAGGAGGTTTCCGCCGGCGGCCCGCCGGCGGGTTCCTGGGCATTCATAGCACGACCTTGTCATGTTCACATGTTGGCGCTGATCTCACCGCCGGTGCTGAGCACCATGTACACGCCGTTGGCGACGGCTCCGGCGTCCTGCTGGTTCGCCTCCAGCGTGCCGTTCACCGCGCCGTCGTTGCCGAGGATCTGCGCGCGGTAGTGGAGTTCGCCGATCTTCGTGACCTTGGCCGTCCAGCCGCCCGCGAGCTTGAACGTGCCCGGCCCCTGGTGTCCGCCGCCCATCCAGGAGTGGGCCGTGCCGTCCATCGAGAGCACGATGAACATGTCGTTGAAGTCGACCCCGGCGTCGGAGTCGTGCGTCTCCAGCGTGCCGTATTCCGTACCGTTGTTGACGATCTTGGCGACGTAGTTCTGGTTGCCGGTCGCGCGGATCTCGGCCGTGCTGCCGTCCACCAGCTTCTGGGTGCGGACCGGGGACGTCCCCTTGGGCGGGGCGGCCGGCGGCGTGGTGGTGTGGCGCGCGGTGGGCGTGGCAGCCGGTGGGGCGGTGCCGGGCGCGGGGGGCGCGGCCGGCGTGCTGGCCGGCGCGGTGGCGTCGGGAGTGGTGGGAGCGCTGGGCGCAGCGGCCGGTGGGGTGGTGCCCTGCGCGCTGGGCGTGGTGGGCGTGGCGGCCGGCGCGGCGGTCTGGTTCGCGGGGGACGGGCTGGAGCAAGCTGTCGCGGTGGACACCAGCAGGGCGGCCGCCAGGGCGGAACCGGCCAGCGTGCGGACGGCGGACGAGCGGCGGTTCGTTAAGGTCGACATGCGGTGCTCCTGAGCGAAGTACGGGTGAGGAACAGCGAGTTGCCTGTGGCCCCTCCTGCGGGGGCCAGGAGCAACGTGGCTGCGTACAGGAACGAAGTTAGTGCGAGCAGTCGACGAAACAGACCCTGCTATGTCACCAGACTGCTACGCCCTCCCCGCACCCTCATCTGCACCGCAGGCCCTCACCTGCACTGCAGGTCGGCGCGCCACCGAACCGAAGCGGAAGGGTCCGGTTTCGGCCAGTTGTGCTGTTCATGTATACACGCATTCACATCTTCGGAATGCTGGCCGCACATGCTGTCGGATCTACGGCAAGGAGAAGGTCATGCGTCGAATCGCAGCCATCGGCACCGGGGCGGCACTGCTCATGGGAGCGGGGCTGATCGCCGCGCCGTCAGCCTCGGCGATCTCCTACTGCGTCACCAACCAGGGCCAGAACTGGGGCTCCGTCAACTGCCAGACCAGCGCCCCGAAGAACCACTGGCAACTCGTCCTGATCTGTGAAAGCGACAGCGTCAAGGGCATCCGGCAGACGGTCAACGGCCGCTGGCACACCGGCGACGGCTCCGACATCCTGTACTGTCCCACGGGCTACAGTGCCGCCCTCGCCAACGTCAACAGCGACAACTGACTGGTGGGGGCGTGTACATGAGTGGCTTCCCGGGCGATCAGCGATCGCGGGCCGGGGCGTCACGCAATCCCTCCTCGAAGGCCGAGTGCGGGTACTGGTCGGTGCCGAATCCGGGCATTTCGAGCTTCTTGAGCTGCCCGCCGACGACGTGGGACACCAGCGGCACGGGCAGGGCGTCCGGCCAGAGGCCGGTCCGCTTGCCCTCGGAGAGGACGCGGCGGAACGCGCCGGTGGATCCCCGCAGGCTGCGGCCGTTCGCCTTGAGCTCCTCTGCGGCACACTCGCCTTCGCCTTCGACGACCTGAAGCAGGATCTGCTGCGCCCGGGGCGGCAGGCGGTCGTAGTACGAGCGGGCCCGCTCCGGTGTCCAGCGGTCATCGGGCAGCGCCGTCACGACGGCGTCCGGCATGGTGGCGAAGGCGAGCAGCTTCTCCAGCGCCTCGGGGGTCGGATTCTCCACGGTGATCGTGATCCTCATGGTTCGACACCCTTGCAGCCCCGGATCCTGAACACAAATAACCGCCGTAGATGTGTTGCAGACAAGAAGGCCCCTCCGAAGGCCCCTTCGAGTTGTCGAAGGGGCCTTCAGCGCGGTTGTGGGGCTGCTCCGCGACGTTTCACGCGCGTCGAGCAGGGCCGGTGACCTCCCAGGCCGCCTCGATCATCCGGAAGATCTCGTCCACCGCGGCCTCCGGATCGGCCGCCTCGCGGGCCAGCGTGTAGGCGTCGATCGCGAACCTCGCGATCGCCCGGCAGGCCGTCGTGGTCTGCGGCAGGCCGAGGTCGGTGGCGATGGCCGTGGCCAGCGAGTCCGCGTGGCGCAGCCTCATCGACTCCTCGTACTCCCGCAGGGCGGGGGATTCCTCGATCATGCGCCAGATCGGGGCGGCGGCGTCCGCCGTGCAATGGCGCACCAGGGCGTGGATCTCGTGGCGCAGCGCGGGGACGAGCGGCTCGTGCGGCGCCCGGGTGGTGGCCGCCCGGGTGAGGCGTTGCTCGAAGTCGTCGTCCCGCTCGAACACCAGGGCCTCTTTCGAGGCGAAGTGGGAGAAGAGCGTGGTGACGGCCACGTCGGCTTCGGCGGCCACGTCCCGGATTCCCACCGCGTCGTACCCGCGTTCCAGGAAGAGCCGCAGGGCGGTGTCGGCGATCTTCTGGCGGGTCGCGGCCTTCTTGCGTTCGCGGCGTCCGGGCGGCACGGTCATGCCCTCACGCTAGCAGATACGAAGGTGGAACAGTTACTAAACACTAACCGTTAGTGCTACGGTCGGCCGCATGAAGAACATGAAGAAGGTGAGCTTCGCCGAGTTCGGCGGGCCGGACGTTCTGCAGCTCGTCGACGCCGAGCGGCCCCACCCGGGCCCCGGTCAGATCCGCATCGCCGTACGGGCGGCGGGCGTCAACCCCGTCGACTGGAGGATCCGCGAAGGCCAGTTCCTCCAGGCCCATCCGACCGAGTTGCCCTCCGGCGTCGGGCAGGACGCCTCGGGGGTGGTGGACGAGGTCGGCGAGGGCGTCGAAGGGATCGAGGCCGGCGACCACGTGTTCGGCGAGGGCTTGAGCACCTACGCCGAGTTCGCCGTGCTGTCGGCCTGGGCCCGGATGCCCGAAGGGCTGACGTTCGAAGAGGCGGCCGGGTACCCCTCCGTGGTGGAGACCGCGCTGCGCATCATCCGTCAGGTCGGCGTGCGGCCCGGGCAGACGCTGCTGGCCAGTGGCGCTTCCGGCGGAGTCGGCTCGGCGGTGCTGCAGATCGCCCGCGACCGCGGCATCACGGTGATCGGCACGGCCGGGGCCGCGAACCAGGACTACCTGCGCAGCCTGGGTGCCGCCGCCACGACGTACGGCGAGGGCTGGGTCGAGCGGGTGCGGCAACTCGGCCAGGTCGACGCGGCGCTCGACCTGGCCGGTTCGGGCGTGATCCGCGAACTCGTCGAGCTGACGGGGGATCCGCAGAAGGTGATCTCCATCGCCGATCTCTCGGCGCCGCAGTTCGGCGTCCGGTTCTCCGGCGTGGCCGGGAGCATGCCGGAGGCGCTCGCCGAGGCCGTCGACCTCATCGCGCGGGGCAGGCTCCACATCCCGGTCGAGAAGTCGTACACGCTCGCCGAGGCCGCGGCGGCGCACATCGACAGCCACGCCGGCCACACGCGGGGGCGCCGGGTCGTGCTCGTCTGAGCCGATTTCCGCGCAGTCGTACGACCCGGTTCCCCCAGAGGCGTTCGTCAGCGGCCCGGGGCGTTCCCCGCCCACACGGAGGGCGTGCGGCGTGACCACGGGCTCGCTTGTTCGAGTTGTCCGGCGAGGCGGAAGAGGCGGCCTTCGCGGCCGTACCCGGCGGCGATCTGCATGCCGATCGGCAGTCCCGTCTCGGTGTCGGCCGTCAGCGGTACGGACATGGCGGGCGTGCCCGCCACGTTGAACGCCGCGGTGAACGGCGAGCGGTCGAGGAGGCGGTCGATCCAGCCGAGGCCGTCCAGCGTCTCCCCGCCCTCGGTGTAGGTGTTCAGGAGCGGGGGGAGCTCCGGCAGGGTCGGGGTGAGCAGGGTGTCGTACGCGTCGAAGTACCGTGCCAGGCTGCGGGCGACCCGGTTGCGGACCGCGAACGCGGCGACGAACTGGGCGCCGCTGACCTGCCGCCCGTAGTGGTAACTGGTGAGAGTTCCCGGTTCGAGGGTCGAGGGGTCGGCGGGCCGCCCGAGGGCGGCGGCGAGCCCGTCGACCATGGCGGTGAGATTCGCCGCCATCAGACGGGCGTTGGCCAGGACGAACTCCTCCCAGCCGACCCCGAGGTCGACCTCGGCCTCCTCTACCTGGTGTCCGAGGGATTCGAGCAGGCGCACGGTTCGGGAGAGGGCGTCGGCCACCGGTGTGGTGGTCCGGCGTCCTCCCCACGCCTGGGTGAGGACGCCGATCCGCAGCGAGCCGGGGTGGCGGGCGACTTCCTGCGCGTAGGGCCGGGACGGCTGCTGGGCGGAGTAGGGGTCGCCCGGCTCCGGGCCGCCGATCTGGTCGAGCAGTGCCGCACTGTCGCGGACGGTGCGGCTGACGCTGCCGTGCACCGCCAGGCCGCTGAAGACCTCGTCGACGTCGGGGCCCATGGAGACCCGGCCGCGGGTGGGCTTCAGCCCGAAGAGGCCGGTGTAGGAGGCGGGGATGCGGATCGAGCCGGCCGCGTCGGTGGCGTGGGCGATCGGGACCACCCCGGCGGCGACGGCCGCGCCCGCGCCCCCGCCGGATCCGCCGGCGCTCCGCCGGAGGTCCCACGGGTTGCGGGTCGGGCCGTACAGCGCGGGTTCCGTCGTGATGCTGTAGGCCATCTCCGGGGTCGTGGTCCGCCCGAACGTCACGAGGCCGGCGCGGCGCAGACGCCGCATCAGGGAGGAGTCGGCGCCGGCGACGTTGCCGGCCGCGAGACGGCTGCCCAGCTCCATGCGCCGCCCGGCCATGGTGACCCCGATGTCCTTGATCAGGAAGGGGACCCCGGCCAGCGGTGCGCTGCCCGGGCTGGGCGCGTCGTCGGTGGGCCAGGTCTCCACGATGGCGTTGAGCTGCGGATCGACCGCCTGCGCGGCCTCTCGGGCGACGGCTTCCAGTTCGGCGGGGGTCACCTCGCCGCCAGCCACCAGTCCGGCGAGCCCGACCGCGTCGAAGCTCGTGTACTCGGCAATCCTCACTGTCACTCCCAGCGGAAAGAATGATACCGGTCAGCATCTGACAATACCGAACGGTATCGTATGGAGCTGCTTGGTATCGTGGCGGAAGCGGGAAGACGAGTGGGAAGGCCCCTCGGGAACCGTCGACCGGACGTCACGGAGCAGTCATGACATCGAGCACCAGAAGGCCGAGCAGGGTGGCGAAGCTTCCGCCCCGTGAGCGCATCCTCGACGCGGCGGAAGAGCTCTTCCAGCGCGAGGGGATCCGGCGGGTGGGCGTCCAGGCGATCGCCGAGAAGGCCGAGACCACCAAGATGGCGATCTACCGGCACTTCGAGACCAAGGACGCACTGGTCGCGGAGTGGCTGCGGATCGTCGCCGCCGACTACCAGGAGGCCTTCGACCGGGTCGAGGCCGAGCACCCCGGCCGGCCCGGGGAACAGATCCTGGGCCTGGCCCGCTTCATCGCCGACGGGCTGCCGGCGATCTCGCACCGGGGCTGCCCGTTCATCAACTCCATCGCCGAACTGCCCGACCGTTCCGACCCGGCACGGCAGGTGATCGAGGAGCACAAGGCCCGCCAGCTGCGCAGGCTGGTCGCCATGTGCGCCGAGGCCCGGCTGCCCGACCCGGCGCAGACCGCGGCCGAGATCACCTTCGTGCTCGAAGGGGCGCAGGTCTGCGCGCAGAACGGAAGCGTCGACCAGGCGGGGGAGCGCCTGATGAGGATCGTCGAGGGGATCGTGTCTAGAGGCTGAGCAGGCCGATGACGCGGCCGTCGTGGTCCACCACCGGCCACGCGTCCAGGCCGCGGGAGCGCATGGCGGCGGCCGCCGCGGTGGCGGGCATGTCGGTGGTGGCGAAGGGGGCGCGGTCGAGGACGATGTCGCGCACCGGGGTGCGCTCGGTGTACCAGGACCGGGCCTGGAACGGCGCGAGGTGCAGGCGGGTCAGCAGCCCGGCGCAGCGGCCGTCGTCGTCGCGGACGAGCAGGTGGTCGGTGCCGGAGCTCTGCAGGATGTCCATCGCGGTGTCGACCATGACATCGTCGCTGATCTGCAGTTCCGGGCCTTTCATGAGGTCGCCGACCGTGGTGGTGCTTGCGGGGTGGTCGAGGGCGATGGTCATGGGCGGACTCCTTCGTGTCGCTTCCGCCGGGGTCGGCGGTGATCGGGGCACTGGCGGAGGGGCGAGTGGGGGCTGGCGGCGTGCGTCGGAGCGGACCGCAGGGCCGGTTCCGGCTTCCGGGGTCGGCGGTCGCGGGAACCGGCGTGCCTCGGAGGGCCTGGGAGGGCCTGGGAGGGCCGCGCGGGCCCGGTGCGCACCGGGCGTCGGGCCCGCGTCGGGGTGCTACGCGGCGAGGGCGACGCGCCTGGGCGCCCGGCGGCGGCCGGAGGAGCCCTGGTTGTCGCGGCCGGAGGCCGCGCGGGTGTCGCCGCCGGTGGAGGCGGGGCGTCCGCGGCGGCCGCGGTTCGCGGCCGCGCTGCGGCGCGGACGCTCGACGACGGGGTCGGCGATGACGACGGGCACGCCGGTGGGGACGCGGGCGCCGGTGATGAGGGTCAGGTCCTCGTCGCCGGCGAGGACCCTGGTGGTGACGGGGGTGATGCCGGCGGTGGTCATCATGCGGGCCATCTGGCGGCGCTGGCTGGGCAGGACGAGGGTGACGACGGTGCCGGACTCGCCGGCCCGGGCGGTGCGGCCGCCCCGGTGGAGGTAGTCCTTGTGGTCGCTCGGCGGGTCCAGGTTGACGACCAGGTCGAGGCCGTCGACGTGGATGCCCCGGGCGGCGACGTTGGTGGCGATCAGCGCGGTGACCTGACCGGTGCGGAACTGCTCCAGGGTGCGGTTGCGCTGGGGCTGGGACTTGCCGCCGTGCAGGGCCGCGGCCTTGACCCCGTTGGCGAGCAGGTCCTCGACCAGCGCGTCGGCACGGTCCCGGGTGTCGGTGAACATGATCACCCCGCCGTCGCGGGAGGCGATGTGGGCGATCGTGGCGTTCTTGTCGTGGTTCTGCACGTGCAGCACGTGGTGCTCCATGGTGCTGACCGCCGCCGCGGACGGGTCCACCGAGTGGGTGACCGGGTCGTTCAGGAACTGCCGCACGAGGCGGTCGACGTTGCGGTCCAGGGTGGCGGAGAACAGCATGGTCTGGCCGCCTTCGGCGACCTGTTCGAGGAGCTCGGTGACCTGGGGCAGGAAGCCCATGTCGGCCATCTGGTCGGCCTCGTCGAGGACGGTGACGCCGACCCCGTCCAGCTGGCAGTCGCCGCGCTGGATCAGGTCCTTGAGCCGGCCGGGGGTGGCCACCACGACCTCCGCCCCGCGGTTCAGCACCTGCGCCTGGCGGCCGATCGACATCCCGCCGACCACGGTCGCCATCCGCAGCCGCACCGAGTGCGCGTAGGGGGTGAGCGCTTCGGTGACCTGCTGCGCGAGCTCGCGGGTCGGGACCAGCACCAGGGCCAGCGGGCGGCGGGGTTCGGCCCGCTGCCCGGCGGTGCGGGCCAGGACGGCGAGACCGAAGGCGATGGTCTTGCCGGAGCCGGTGCGGCCCCGGCCGAGGACGTCGCGGCCGGCCAGCGAGTTCGGCAGCGTCGCGGCCTGGATGGGGAACGGCGAGGTGACGCCCTGGCGGGTCAGCGTCTTCAACAGGGCCGCGGGCATGTCCAGTTCGTCGAAGGACTCGACGGCCGGCAGCGCCGGGGTGGTGCTCACCGGCATCGCGAACTCGCCCTGCGGGGAGGAGTCCTGGCGGCGGCCCCGATCGGAGGGGCGCCGGCCGCCGGCCGGACGGGAGCCGTAGAAGGAGCTGCCGCCGGAGCGGGAGCCGGAACCGGAGCCGCCGCCGGAGCGGGAGCCGGAGGCGGAGCGGGAGTTGGCGTTCTGGTACGAGGAGCGACTGGAGCGGTTCACGTGGAAACCTTCCTCAGGGCGGCGCGTCACGAGGAAGGCCCCGTGGCGCGGGGCGCCGACGGAGACCGCAAGGGAACGGGCCGGAAGTGTGACGGGCGGGGCGTGGACGGTAGAACCGTGCGGCACGTCACCTACGGTCGGCGCTCACCGAGAGGGGTGGGAGCGAACGACCTCGAACCGTGAGCTGTCACGGCAGGGCGCCGATCCGGACGCGGCGCTGTGCGTCTCGCGTGGGGATGGCTGCCGGTGGCGGAGCCAGGGGGCCTGAACGGCCGGGAATGCGTCGTGACGCAAATGCCGAGGGGCCCGCACCGGGCAACATGTACGCGGTGCGGGCCCCTCGCTGCTAGGCGGGTGCCGTGGCAGAAAAACTACAGCGGACGAATGTTCTCGGCCTGCGGGCCCTTCTGACCCTGCGTGACGTCGAACTCGACCTTCTGGCCCTCGAGCAGCTCACGGAAGCCGTTGGCGTTGATGTTCGAGTAGTGGGCGAAGACGTCCGGGCCGCCACCCTCCTGCTCGATGAAGCCGAAGCCCTTTTCCGCGTTGAACCACTTCACAGTGCCATTAGCCATAAAAAAATCTCCTTCAAGGGGCTGTCCGAAGCCCGCACCATGCAGGCTCCGAGTCGCCGCGATGAGCACCCACCCGGGGAAGAGCCGGGAAACAAAAATGCGCCTGCGAAACATCAGCAGGCGCACACAAAGTTCATGGGAACCACTACTGCAACTAAAACGACTCTAGCAGGCTCCGGCCCGCCATGGGCGAATATTTCACCCCGGGTTTCGCGGGAGCCTCCCCCCGGGGGCCGCCGGCTTCGGAAAGACCGCCCTTGCGCTCTCGGGCGCATACGGCAGGAAGTGTCAATTCTGCCGTCTGAATGACGGGCTACGGGGAGTTCGCTCAAGCCGCACGGGGTGTTCCGAGACTTCGCACCTCCGGGTCCAGGTGATCAAGGCGCGGCCGGGTCTGCCGGCGGCGCCGGGAGCACGGGGGCGGTGGCGCGGCAGGTTGTCACGCGGCTGTGACACGGCGGGGCCCACGTCCCAAGGAGTTCCTCATGACGCGCCCGTAGGGTCGCGCACGACATGGCGGAGAAGCGGGAGGCGATGGAGATGCGGAAACTGGGGCACGGAACGCGGCTGATCGGGGTGAGCGTGATCGCCGGGATCGTGGCGGCGGGCATAGCCCTGCCCGCGGTGGCGGCCGTCGGGCTCGGCGCCCAGTCGGCGGCCGACGACTTCCAGAGCCTGCCCGACGACTTCAAGACCCCGGCGCTCTCACAGGCCTCGACGATCCTCGACGCGCAGGGCGGCACGATCGCCACCGTGTACGACCGCGACCGCACCGTCGTCCCGGCGGACCAGATGTCCCCGCTGGTGAAGACCGCACTCGTCGACATCGAGGACAACCGCTTCTACGAGCACGGCGCGATCGACCTCAAGGGCGTGCTGCGCGCCCTGGACAAGAACGCCACCTCCGGCGGCACCGCGCAGGGCGCGTCCACCCTGACCCAGCAGTACGTGAAGAACGTCTTCGTCGACGAGGCGGGCGACGACCCGCAGAAGGTGGCCGAGGCACAGCGCCAGACGATCGGCCGCAAGATCCAGGAACTGAAGTACGCGATCAAGGTCGAGGAGACCCTGAGCAAGGACCAGATCCTCACCAACTACCTGAACATCACCTTCTTCGGGGAGAAGGCCTACGGCATCGAGTCGGCAGCGCGGCGCTACTTCGGCGTGCACGCCAAGGACCTCACCTTGCCGCAGGCCGCGCTGCTCGCCGGCCTGGTGCAGTCGCCCACCGGCTACGACCCGACGGTCAACCCGACCGCGGCGAAGGACCGGCGCGACACCGTGCTGCGCAAGATGGCCGAGTACGGGCACATCACCAAGGAGCAGGCCCAGCAGGCCATCGCGACCCCGCTCGGGCTCAACGTCCAGGCGCCGCAGCAGGGCTGCATCCTGGCCAAGCAGGGCGAGGGCTTCTTCTGCGACTACGTGCGCCAGACGGTGCTCACCGATCCGGCCTTCGGCAAGTCGGCGGCCGAACGGCAGGCGGTGTGGAAGCGCGGCGGCCTCCAGATCCACACCACGCTCGACCCCAAGGCCCAGGCCTCGCTCTACGCCTCCGTCACCGCCCACGTGAACGCCGGCGACCAGGCCGCGACCGCGATGAGCATCGTCGAGCCGGGCACCGGCAAGATCCTCGCGATGGGCCAGAGCCGCCCGTACGGCGTCGACGGCAAGCAGCACCAGACCCAGATCAACTACAACGTCGGCAAGGCCATGGGCGGCGGGCTCGGCTTCCCGACCGGCTCGACGTTCAAACCGATCGTCGCCGCGGCGGCCCTGGAGAACGGCATCTCGCCGAGCCAGAGCTACACCACCGACTACAGCATCCCGTGGCCGGCGATGACGGACTGCTCCGGCGGCCGGTTCCCCTCGGCCGGGCAGGTGCACAACGACAGCCAGAGCCTCACCGGCCAGTTCGACATGAAGACGGCCATGGCACAGTCGGTCAACACCTACTTCGCCAAGCTGGAGGGCGACGCCGGGCTCTGCAACGTCGCCCGGATGACCAACGAGCTCGGCATCACCCAGCAGGCGGGCGGTGAGAAGCTCCAGGTCGTCCCGTCGATGACGCTCGGCAGCAACGACCTGACCCCGCTGGAGATGGCCGGCGTCTACGCGGCCTTCGCCGCCCACGGCACCTACTGCGCGCCGACCGCCATCGCCTCGGTGACCGGCCCCGACGGCAAGCAGCTCGCGGTGCCGCAGGCGAACTGCTCCGCCGTGATGTCGAACACGACCGCCGACACCGTCACCGCCATGCTCAAGGGCGTCGTCGAGGACGGCACCGGCCAGACCGCCGGCCTCAGCAGCCGCGACAGCGCCGGCAAGACCGGGACCACCGACGCGAGCCGCCAGGTCTGGTTCGTCGGCTACACCCCCGAGATGGCCGGGGCCACCGTCGTCAGCGACACCGACAACCCCAAGCCCCTGGACGGCCAGCGCATCGGCGGCACCGTCGTGGGCCAGGCCTTCGGCGGCACCCTGGCCGGCCCGATCTGGCGCGACGCCATGAACGGCGCCCTCGCCGACACCCCGGCCGGCACCTTCACCCCGGTGCAGCTGCCGTAGCGTGCTCGTTCTGAGCGGGGCCGCGCCGCCGGAATCCGGCGCGGCCCCGGCACCCGGCGGCGACCCCCACGGCCGCCTCCCGGCGGGTGGCCGCGCGCCCGCGTGGCGGCGTCGCCCGCCCGCAGGGGCCGAACGGGTCGTAGCGGCACCGGTCCAGCTTCCGGATGCCGTTCTGTCGCCCGTGCCCCGTCGATGGCGCCGGAATCCGTGAGCTCAGGCCGGGGCTCGCCGGAATCCGTGAGCTCAGGCCCGGGGCTCGCCGGAATCCGTGAGCTCAGGCCCGGAGCGGCAGCCTCTGGGCGATCCGGGCCAGGTGGTCGAGGTGCTCGCCGCCGTGGTACCCGGCGTGCATGGGGTCGACGACCAGGTGTGTGGCGCCCGCCTCCGCCCACCTCCGGGCCCGCTCCTCGATCCCTTCGAGGCCGTACCGGAGTTCGACCGCGCCCTCCACTCCGATGTCGTCGGCCCGGCGACCGGCTCGCTCGGCGGCGGTGGCGATCGCCTCGATCTTCTGGGGGACGTCCGGCTTGAACTCGCCTCCGTGGTACCAGCCGTCGGCCATCCGTCCGATGCGGTCCAACACGATGTCGCTCCACCCGCCCATCCAGATCGGGATCGGTTGCTGGAGCGGCCGCGGTTCGAGGCCCACACCGACGACGCGGTCGAAGTCGCCTTCGAAGTCGACGATCTGACGGGTCCACAGGGCCCGGAGAAGCGACACCTGTTCCTCGATCCGCCGTCCGCGCGTCCGGAAGTCGGCGCCCATCGCCTCGTACTCGACCGGGTTCCAGCCCACGCCGATCCCGAGCCGCAGCCGGCCGCCGCTGAGGATGTCGGCCTGTGCGGCCTGCTTGGCGACGAGCGCCGTCTGCCGCTGTGGGCAGACCAGGACGCCGGTGGAGAAGCCGAGGTCCGGGCAGAGGGCCGAGAGATGGGCGATGGTGGTGAGCGGCTCGTGGAACGCGGTGTTGATCGAGTAGGCCGCCGCCGTCCGTTGCGCGCCGCCCGGGAACCGGGCGCCGTAGTCGGGCCGCGAGTCCGGGTCCACCCCCACCACGTGGTCGTTCACCACGAGGTAGGAGAAGCCGGTCCCGGCCGCTTGCAGGGCCCAATCGCGGATGACCGCACGATCCGAACCGATCTCCTGCGAGGGGAACCTGATGCCAGTCAGCATGGTCACTCCTGAGCGCTTCGTCTCGAAGACGTGCACGCTGCCGCGGAAGCGCGAACAGCGCCGTGACACGGTGAACAGGGCCGGTGGCCGTCGGGGGAGGGCCTCCGACACCCGCAGGCAGCCTGCGTAATCCAGGATACGACGATGTCAACGGCGCCTCTCCTCGGCGGTGCCGACTCAGAGGCCGCGCCCCTCCAGCGGCTCGCCGGACAGGCGCTGCGCCAGGTAGACCGGCACGACCGCCAGGACGATCAGCACCGAGGCCACGACGTCCACCACCGGGCCCTGGTTGGGCCGGGCCAGATTCTCGAAGATCCACAGCGGCAGCGTCCGGGTGCCGGGGCCCGCGGTGAAGGTGGTCACCACGATCTCGTCGAAGGAGAGCGCGAAGGCCAGCAGCGCCCCGGCGAGCAGCGCGCTGCGCACGGCCGGCAGCGTGACGTACCAGAAGGTCTGGAAGGTGTCCGCCCCGAGGTCCGCCGACGCCTCCTCGACCGACGGCGCGATGCGCCGCAGCCGCGCCGACACGTTGTTGAACACCACCACGATGCAGAAGGTGGCGTGCCCGACGACCACGGTGAACAGGCCGAAGCCCACCCCGAGCGGGGTCAGCACGGTGCGGAACGCGGCGTTGAGCGCGATGCCGGTGACGATGCCGGGCAGGGCGATCGGCAGGATCAGCAGGAAGGAGACCGACTGCCGGCCGAAGAACCGGTACCGGGTCGCGGCGAAGGCCGCCATGGTGCCCAGGACCAGCGCCACCGCGGTCGCGCCGAGCCCGGCCTTCAGCGACGTGGCCAGCGCCTCGCGCAGCCCGGTCTCCTGCCAGGCGGCCGTCCACCAGCGGGTGCTGAAGCCGGACGGCGGCCAGGCGAAGGAGCGCGAGGCGTTGAAGGAGTTCACCAGGACCAGCAGCAGCGGGGCGTAGATGACGGCGAACCCCAGGGCCGTCGCCGTCCGGAGCAGGATCCGGGCACCGCGGGAGAGTTGCATCAGGGCCTCGGCCTCACAGACTGTCCAGCGCGCCGGTGCGGCGCACGGCGAGCAGGTAGCCCACGATCAGCAGCACCGGGACGCAGGACACCGCGGCCGCCAGGGGCAGGTTCAGCGTCACGTTGGACGCGATGACGTTGCCGAGCATGGACGTGGTGCCGCCGACGATCTGCACCGTCAGGTAGTCGCCCAGGCTCAGCGAGAAGGTGAAGACCGACCCGGCGATGAGCGCCGGCCTGGCCAGCGGCAGTACCACCGTGCGCAGGGTCCGCCAGGGGCCGGCGCCGAGGTCCGCCGCCGCGGCGAGCAGGCTGTCGGGCAGCTGCCCGAACGCGGTGCACAGCGGCAGCACCATGTAGGGCAGCCACAGGTACGCGAGCACCATGACCACCGCCGGAACGCCGAAACCGGGGGAGTGCCCGCCGAAGGGGGCGGCGACCCAGTCCAGGGCACCGCCGTGGCTGAGCATCACCCACCAGGCGTAGGCCTTGACCAGGTAGCCGGCCCACAGCGGCGTCAGCACCGCCACCAGCAGCAGGCGCCGGCTCCCTGGCCGGGCCACCCGGGCGATGAAGAAGGCCATCGGGAGGGCGGCCACCGCGTCGATCACCGTCACCGACACCGCGATGCCCAGCGTGCGCACGGCGACCGTCCGGTACTGCGGATCGGTCAGCAGCGACCGGAAGTTGTCGACGGTCCAGCGCTGTTCGACGGCGGAGGTGAACGCGTTGGTGCTCCAGAACGCGGACAGCAGGAGGACCGCCAGCGAGCCGAGGTACGCCAGCACCAGCCAGGTCATCGGCGCCGCCAGCAGCGCCGCGAGCCGCAGACCGGGGCGCCGGTCCAGCAGCCCGGCCAACCGGCGCATCGGGGTGCGCGTCGGAGTGCGCGCGTCGGTGTGCGCCGGGGTGCGTGCCGCGGCGGGGGCGCTCACGAGCTCTTGATCCCGTTCCAGGCGGTGACCCACTGGGCGTACGCGGTGCAGTCGTCGCGGCCGCTGCCGTCGGCGCACTGCGCGGTGGGCGTCGTCCAGTAGTAGACGTCCTTCCACCAGTTCTCGTCGGTGGCGTGGTAGTCGGCGCAGAAGCCCGGGTTGTCGGTGATCTGCGCGCAGGCCTTCGAGTTGGCCGGGGCCTCGCCGAAGTACTCGGCGACCTGCGCGTTGGCCGACGGCGAGACGATGTAGTCCATCCACGCGTAGGCGCAGTTGGGGTGCTGGGCGTGCGACGAGACCATCCAGGTGTCGGACCAGCCGGTGGAACCCTCGACGGGCAGGATCGCCTGCGTCCTCACCCTGCCCTCGGCGGCGACCGCCCGCTGGATCACCTCCCAGGTGGTGCCGATCAGGGCGTCGCCGGAGTCGAACGCCGCCTGCTCCTTGGTGTAGTCGCTCCAGTAGGAACCGACCTGCTTCTTCTGGACCTTGAGCAGCGCCACCGCGGCGTCCAGTTGGGAGGAGGTGAGGGCGTAGGGGTTCCTGATGCCGAGCTCGGGCTTGGTCCTCATCAGGTACAGCGCGGCATCGGCGATGTAGATCGGGCTGTCGTACGCGGTGAGGTGCCCGGCGTAGGGCGAGTCCGGGGTGAAGACCGCACCCCAGGAGGTCGGCGCGGGGGTGACCTTGTCGGTGTTGTACATCAGCAGGTTGGCGCCGCGCCCGTGCGGGATTCCGTACGGCACGTCCTTGACCGAGTTCCACGGGCGGTTCTTCAACCCGGGATAGACATCGGCGTAGTTGGGGACGAGCGCGGTATTGACCGGCGCGACGTCGCCACCCGCGATCAGGCGCAGCGTCGCGTCGCCGGAAGCCGAGACGGTGTCGTACTGGCCGGTCTTCATCAGCGCGACCATCTCGTCCGAGGTGCCCGCCACCTTCAGGTTCACCTTGCAGCCGGTCTGCCGGGTGAACGGGGTGACCCAGTCGACGGCCTTGTTGTCCTGCCCGTACTCGACGTAGCCGGCCCAGGCGACGATGTTGACGGTGCCCTCGCCCGGGCCGAGGGACTTCTGCGCGGGGATGTCCGGTGCGGTGAACCCGCTGCCCGTGCCGCCGCCGCCGGAGTTCGACGCGCACGCCACGGGAAGCAGCAGGGCGGCCGCGGCCGCCAGGGCGCTCAGGGGGCGGCGGCGGACGGGGCGGCGGCGGACGGGGCGGCGAAGCAGGGTCCGGCGGCGTAGGGGGCGTGTGGTGCTCATGAACTCGATCGCTTTCGTCAAGGGTTGTTCGTCAAGGGTTGAGGGTCAGGAGTTGACGCGGGTCAAGGGTTGATACGGACGGTGTGCTGTCGCCGCCAGGCCAGGAGGACGCTCGCCCCCCGGCGGCGGGAGACATCGGCACCGGAGGCGTCGGTACCGGAGGCGTCGAGACCGGAGCCGTCGAGGTTCTGCCGGACGGCCACCAGCCGCCCGCCCGCCGCCAGGTCGACCAGGAAGCGGGTCTGCGCGCCGGCGTAGACGACCTCGCCGATCGTCCCGGTGACGCCGTACTCGTCGGGCCCCGTCAGGTCGTCCGGACGGGCGATGCGGATCTTCTCGGGGCGCACCGAGTACGTCCCGGGCCGGCCGAAGACCTGCTCGGCGCAGGCGCCCCGGAGCAGGTTCGAGGTGCCGACGAAGCCCGCCACGAACGCGGTGGCCGGTCGCTCGTACACCTCGGCGGGAGTGCCGACCTGCTCGATCCGGCCGGCGTTGAGGACCGCGATCCGGTCGCTCATCGTGAGCGCCTCGTCCTGGTCGTGGGTGACGAGGACGAAGGTGATCCCGGCCTCGCGTTGGATCTGCTGGAGTTCGAGCTGCATCTCCAGCCGGAGCTTCAGGTCGAGGGCGCCGAGCGGCTCGTCGAGCAGCAGTACGGACGGGCGGTTGACCAGCGCCCGGGCCAGCGCGACCCGCTGGCGCTGCCCGCCGGACAGTTCGGCGGGGCGCCGGTCACCGAAGGAGGGCAACTGCACGCTCGCCAGCGCCTCGGCCACCCGTGCGGCCCGCTCCGCCCGCGGCACCCGCTTGACCTTCAGCCCGTACTCGACGTTCTGCCACACCGACAGATGCGGAAAGAGGGCGTAATCCTGGAACACCGTGTTGACGTCGCGGTCGAACGCGGGCAATCCGGTGACGTCGACCCCGCCCACCAGCACCCGGCCGGCGCTCGGCGCCTCGAAGCCCGCGATCATGCGCAGTACCGTGGTCTTGCCCGACCCGGACGGCCCGAGCATCGAGAAGAACTCGCCCGGCCTGATCTCCAGATCGATCCCGTCCACAGCGCTGACCACGCCGAACGCCTTGCTGACCCCGGACAACGCGACCGCACCGGGCGCGGGCGGACGGCCGGCCGAACGGCCCGACGAACGGCCCGACGTACGCTCCGGCGGGCTCGGGAAGGAACCGGCGGACGGACTGGGAACTGGGCTGGACGTCATCCGCACCTCGGTCTCGCGGTCTCTGCTGTCGGATCCGCGACTGCTGAATCCTCTGAACCTTCGACTGAAGCAGAAAAGCCACCGGTCCGGGTGGCGGCGGCCCACCGGCCTCGGGGGCCGTCAGCGCGATGACGGTGGCGTGCCGGTGATTGTCAGCCCGATGACGGCGAGGTCCGACACCTTCGAGAGGTCCGGCCTTGCCCCTCCTCACCCGAATTCACGTTCACATCAGCCGAATTCACGTCCACGTCCACGTCCAAGGAGCGCACATGACGATCACCATCCGACCGGGAAGCACCGTGATGTTCACCGGCGACTCGATCACCGACTGCCAGCGGCTGCAGAGCGAAGACGGCCTCGGCTACGGCTACCCGCTGCGCGTCGCGGGAGAGTGGGGACTTCGGCACCCGGACCGCACCGTGACCTGGCTGAACACCGGGAACGCGGGAGACAAGGTGATGAACCTCGAAGCCCGCTGGCAGACCGACGTGCTCGACGCCCGACCGGACGTGGTGTCGATCCTCGTCGGAGTCAACGACATGGGCTGGCACACGCTGGACCCGGAGGGGCGCGTGATCCCCGCGGAGGAGTTCGAAGCGGGCTACGACCGCCTGCTCGCGCCCCTCGCCGAGGCGGGCGCGCAGCTGATCCTCATCGAGCCGTTCCTCCTGCCGATCCACGGCGTCATCGAGGCCGGCGCCGCCCTCATCGGAGCGGAAGAACGACGGCAATGGCGCACCGACCTGGACCCCAAGATCCAGGCCGTGCGCAAGCTCGCCCGCACCTACGGCGCGCACCTGCTCGCCGCCGACGGCATGTTCGCCGAACTCGCCGCCACGGCCGGCCCGGAGCACTGGTCCGAGGACGGCGTCCACCCGACGCCCGCCGGCCACGCCGCACTCGCGGCAGCCTGGCTGCGCCTGGTCGCCTGACCGCGCCCCGCGACCACCCGCGACAGCGGCGGTCGCGGGGAGATCCAAGGGCCCCAGGCCAGCCTCACCAGAGCCAGGGAGGAACGCCGTTGCTCGCCCAGACCTGAATGCCCGTGCGGGACAGCTTCGTCAGGGAAGCTCGCGGCGCACCAGCACACGGGCAGCAGGCTCCCCGGTGAGCCGGGCGTGTGCCATCCGTTCGCGCACCTCGCCGAGCGTGCGTGGCCGGTAGCCGGGGCCACCGCAGCAGCCCTTGTGGAATCGGACCCCCGCGTGCAGCAGCACGGAGAGCGTCCGCCAACCGGCGGCGTCCCGTCGACGCGGTGCCGCGAAGGCGGACCCGACGTGGATCAGAGCCTCGGTGCAACGCGGGCAGCGCCGTTCGTGCGTCCCGGGGTAGGGCTGCTTGTACGAGGCCCGGCAGGGCAGACAGACGTACGAGGTCCTTGCATGGGCCATGAGGCCAGACTATGCGTCGGCGGCCGTCGAGCCGACCGGATTTCCTCCCGTCCGGCCTCAGGGAAGCCATGTCTCGGGCGGTTCCTGGCGGCTCCCGGCGGTTCCCGGCGGTCCCCGCGGTCCCCGGCTGTCGCTGGCGGCGCTCAGCCGCCGAAGGCCTCCGCCACGGGTCGCCGCAGGTCGTAGGCGGCCCAACCCGGGTCCCCGGTGCCGGCGAACGCGACCCAGGCACCGTGGACCCGGGCTGCGAGCCCCGCCGGGGCGGGGTCGGGGCCGAGCAGCCCGGTGTCCCCGTGCAGCCACGGTTCGTCGGCGACGTCGAACACGAAGGGCAGTTCGACCGTGTGGGCGGCGCCGAGCCGCCCGCCCAGAGCCGTCGAGCGGTACCCGAACGAGTAGCGGTGCGTACGGCCGCCCGAGATCCGGGCGTGGGCCTGTGCCAGACGCGCCGTACCGGCCTCGAACAGGGCCCGCCCGAGCACGGCGGAGCGCAGCTCGCCCGGTGTCGCGCCCGGCCGGGCCGCGCGGTGCGCGGCGAGGGCGGCCTCCGGGTCCGCGTGCACCCAGGCGGCGACGGCTAGCACGTCGGCGTCCGTGGTGGACTCCAGACCGCCCTGCGGGACGACGTAGAGGTGCCCCTCCTCGGTGTTGGTGCCGATGAGCAGATCGACGTCGGCGGCCGGGCCGTCGGCGAGGGCGTCGGCGGGCTGCGCCGGCAGAACCAGGCTGAACGGGCTGAGCCCGGCCAGCGGGTCCGAAGCGGCGTCGGTCCGCAGATCCAGGCCGGCCAGCGCGGGCAGGACCGCCACGAAACGCTCGTCCGGGACCAGGGCGAACGCCTCCACGGTCGGCTCGACGCCCAGCGCGGCCGCCACCGCGGCGGTGACCCGCTGTGCCTGCTCCGGGGTGAACGCGCCGCAGCCGTTGCCGCTCTGGACGATCGCCCGCCGGAAC
The DNA here is from genome assembly GCF_056435365.1 of Kitasatospora sp. NPDC043949. Taxonomy (NCBI): domain Bacteria; kingdom Bacillati; phylum Actinomycetota; class Actinomycetes; order Kitasatosporales; family Streptomycetaceae; genus Kitasatospora; species Kitasatospora sp. NPDC043949. The sequence goes on from NZ_JBWKEQ010000007.1 coordinate 31,477, forward strand.
AGACCGGCGGCCGCCGGAGTCGCGAGCAGCGCGCCGACGAGCGTGGCGCCCGCGGACTGGCCGAAGACCGTGACGTTCCCCGGGTCGCCACCGAAGGCCGCCACCGAGCCCCGCACCCACCTGAGCGCGGCGAGCACGTCGAGCAGCCCGCGGTTGGCCGGAGCGCCCGCCAGCTCCAGGAACCCCGGCACGCCGAGACGGTAGTTCACCGTCACCAGGACGACACCGTCGCGGGCGAACGCGCCGCCGCCGTAGAGCGCCGCGCGGTTCGAGCCGGTGACGAACCCGCCGCCGTGCACGAAGACCATGACGGGGCGCCCGCCCCCGTCGGCGGCCGGCGTGTGGACGTCGACGGTCAGGTACTCCTCGCCGGGCACCCAGCCCGGCCCGAAGTAGGGGCTCATGTCGAGCCGGCCGAAGTCCCGGGCCGGCTGGGGGGCGGTCGGCGAGGGCCTGCCGCCGTCACGGACACCCGGCCAGCCCGGGTGCGGTACGGGCGCGGCGAACCGGCCGGCACCGACCGGCGCCGCCGCGTACGGGAGGGCGCGGAAGCGCTCACCGGACTCGTCACGGACGCCGCGCACGGCGCCCGCCGGGGTTTCGACGACCGGATCTGCCTGTCGGGGCACGGGATGACTTCCTCTCTGGAAGGGAGCGAAGGGGACATCGATCGGGGGAGCTTCGGACGGGACGTCGGGACGTCGGGACGTCGGGAGGTCGGGAGGTCGGGAGATCGGGAGATCAGGAGATCCGGGAGAAACCCGCCCACTCCTTGACCGCGAACTTCGACCCGCTGCGCGCGACCTCCATCGCCCCCCGGCCGCCGAAGTGCGCCGGGAGGACGAGCGCGTTGTTCTCGGCGGCGCGGCCGAGCAGCTTGCGCCGGGTCGCGCGGGACTCCGCCGGGTCCTCGCAGAAACAGGAATTGGTCTCCGGCTCCGCGATCTGCAACGCGGTGTGCACCAGATCCCCGACGAACAAGGCCTGGTCGCCGCCGGACTCCAGGGTGAGCACGGACGAGCCGGGAGTGTGCCCGGGAGCGAGATCGAGCCGCAGGTTCCCGTCGATCCGGTACGTCCCCTCCCACAGGTGCGTCAGCCCCGCCGCGTGGACCGGCGCGACGCTGTCCTCGAACACGTTCTGGTTCCCCCGGCCGAACACGCTCCTGTGCCCGTTGGCCGGGTCCCAGAACTCGAAGTCCCGCCGGGGCATCAGATACGTGGCGTTCGGGAAGGTCGGCACCCAGTCCCGGCCGTCGAGACGGGTGTTCCAGCCCACGTGATCGACGTGCAGATGGGTGTTGACCACGACGTCGACGTCCTCGGGCCGCACCCCGGTGGCGGCGAGGTTGTCGAGGTAGCCGGTGTCCAGGCGGCTCCACACCGGCGCGTAAGGGCGGTCCTTGTGGTTGCCCACGCCGGTGTCCACGAGGATCGTGCGCCCCTCGCTGCGCAGCAGCCAGGACTGGATCGCCGTACGGCACTCGTCCGTCTCCGGGTCCCAGAAGTCGGGCGCCAGCCAGTCGCGGTGCTCGTCCCACGAGCCGTCGGGGCTGTCCGGGAAGAACTGGCCCGGCGTCAGCCCGGCCGAGCCGTAGAACTCCTTGACGCGGGTGACGGTGACGTCGCCCAAGGTGATCTGTTCGGGGTCCTGGCCCATGTGCTGATCCATGTCGTGATCGATGTTCTGGTTCATGTCCTGATCCATGAGGTCCGTCCTCGGGTCCGGGATACGCGGCCGAATCGGCGGCCGACTGAGATCGATCCTGGACACCCGGACGGGCACCAGCCACTCCCGGCTTGTCCTACCCCTCGCAGGGTGTGGCAGGGACCGGGCCGCCCGTCGAATACTGGGGCGATGAACGGACCAGGCCCACTCGGCGCCTTCCTCCAAGCCCGGCGGGCGCAGCTGCGGCCCGAGGACGTCGGCCTGCGCGACCTCGGGCCCCGCAGACGGGTGGCCGGGCTCCGGCGCGAAGAACTGGCCCAACTCGCGGGCGTCAGCGTCTCCTACTACACCCGGCTGGAACAGGGCCTGTCCCGCGGGGCCTCCGCCGAGGTGCTCGACGCCATCGCCGGCGCCCTCCTGCTCGACACCCACGAACGCGCCCACCTCGACCGGCTCGCCGACACCGCCCGCCACACGCCCCGGCCACGCCGCCCACGGCCCGAGAAGCTCGCCGACGAAACCCGTGACCTCCTCCGCGCCGTCGACGGCGTCCCCGCGATCGTGCTCGGCCGCCGCACCGACGTCCTGGCCTGGAACACCCTCGGACACGCCCTGCTGGCCGGCCACCTCGACCTCCTCAGCCCGGACGACCCGGCCCGACGGCCGAACATGAGCCGGATGCTCTTCCTCGACCTGCACTGCCGGGAGCTGTACGCGGACTGGGAACGCAAGGCGCGCGCGGTGGTCGGCAACCTGCGCATCGCCGTCGGCAGACATCCGGAGGACGCGCTGCTCGCGGAGTTGATCGGCGAACTGACCATGAAAAGCCCGGAGTTCGTCGCCCTGTGGGCAGACCACCGCGTAGTGCCGTGCGACGCCTCGTCCTACGAGCTGCACCACCCCGTCGTCGGCACGGTCACGGTGACCCAGCAGACCCTGTCCATCGCCCGCTCGCCAGACCAGGCGCTCATCGTGTGCACCACCCCCGCCAACTCCCCCTCCGAGCAGGCACTCACCCTCCTCCGCCACGCGGCCGTCAGTTGGGCACCGCACGCGTGCGGCGCGGGCGCTGCCGAGGAGCCGCGTCGGCAGACGTAGGCAGGGCAGCGCTACGGTAGCCGGGCCCGCTGTAACGGCGCCGCCTCGGCCCCTGCTACGCGGGACGCAGCAGGGCTCGCGGTCTTCCCCAACCGCCAGCACCGACACGGCCAGGCAGACACAGGCCCGCAAGAGCCCGCACAAGGCCAAGGGCACCAAGCGGACCTCGAAGGAGCGCAAGGACCCGAAGGCCTCCTACGACCCGTGGCAGGAACTCGCCAGCGACCGCCCTCATCGGCAGTAAGAGGCACCACTGGGAAGCCGATGACCCCACGCGGACGCCGACCGTGAACAGAGTTGAGCAATTCCCGCCAGCGCGGGGCCGATCCTTCGGTGGTGCAGTACCCGGTGATCGGGCTGGAGCAATCCCCGCGAGCGCGGGGCCGATGACCGGGTCGGGCGTAGGCTCGGTCCATGCCCATCCGCTCTGTGGTGTTCGACATCGGCGAGACCCTGACCAGCGATACCCGGTACTGGGGCGGCTGGGCCCGCTGGCTTCACGTTCCCACGCACACGATGTCGGCCCTGGTCGGGGCCGTACTGGCTCAAGGTCGGGACAATGCCGACGCGATCCGCATCGTACGCCCGGGTGTGGACGTGGCCGCCGAGTGGCGCGCCCGGCAGGCAGTTGGCCAGGGCGACTACCTTGACGAGGCCGACCTCTACCCGGACGTCCGTCCGGCGCTGGCCCGACTCCGGGAAGCGGGGCTGTGGGTCGGGATCGCCGGCAACCAGAACGCCGCGGTGACCGAGCTGCTGTACGACCTCGACCTGCCGGCCGATGCGATCGCCACGTCCGGCGAGTGGGGGGTGTCCAAGCCGAACCCCGGCTTCTTCGCTCGGGTGACGGCGTGGGCGCCTGGTGAACCTCACGAGATCGTGTACATCGGCGACCATCCGACGAACGACGTGACACCTGCCCAGGCTGCCGGCCTCCGAGCCGCGCACCTTCGCCGCGGTCCGATCGGGCTCACGTCGACCGCGCCCACTGCGGACTGGACCGTGAACTCGCTGACCGAACTGGCCGAGGTGCTGGTCGGCCAGTAGCAGGACCGCCCCGGCGGCGTGACCGCCGGGGCGAATCCGCCCGACGCCATACAAGCGCCGGTACCGTTCCGATTGCGACCACGGAACGGAGCCACACTATGCCCGTAACCACCGCCACCGCACTCGGTCAGCGAATCGAAACCGCCCGCCTGGCCAGCGGGTTGACGCGTCGACAGCTGGAGACGTTGTCCGGCGTCTCGTACAGCACGATCCGCAAGGTCGAAGGCGGCGAGCGGTCCCCGGGTGACGGAATCCTGGAGGCACTGGCCCGTGCTCTCGACCGCACTCCGGAGGATCTGCTGGACGGCCCCGGTCGTACCGACAGCCGGGTGCACGACGCCATCCCCACCCTGCAGCGCGCGATCGCCGCGTACGACCTGCCGGAGGACGGCCCGGTCCGGTCGCTGCCGCTACTCGCGGCCGACGTCGAACGGGCAGTCGAGGACCGCGTGCAGTCGCGGTACGCACATCTCGCCGAACAGATGCCGCAGTTGCTCAGCGAGTTGTTCCGCGCAGTGGACCAGGCTCGGGGAACTGACCGCGAACGGGCCGCCCGCCTCCTCGCGCTGGCGATCAGGTCGGCGGACGCGGTGGCCTATAAGTACGGCTACGGCGACCTCTCGGGCCGACTGATCGAGCTGATGAGATGGGCGGCATCGATCGCCGCTGATCCCGCCCTCGAAGCCGCCGCGGCGTACGTACGTATGGAGACGTTCTTCTCTGTCGGCCAGCTCGGCCCTGGCTTGCGGTTGCTTCGGACCGCCGTCGACCGGATGCCAGCCCCGACGACGGAGCCGCTCGCTGCGGCTGCTGCCGCCCTGCACATGCGCGCGGCGGTCGCTGCCGGCCGTATGCGGCGCGCGGACGAAGCGCGTGAGCACCTGCGAGACGCCGAGGCGCTGGCCAGCCGGGTGCGGGAGCGGCTCTACAACGGTACGGCGGTCGGGCCTGACAGCCTGGAGGTCCACCGGCTTTCGGTGGCCGTGGAGCTGGGCAAGCCGCAGGATCTCCAGGACGCGGTGGTGGCGGCGGCCCGCTGGGCACCACCGCGCGAACTGCCAGCTGAGCGCCGGTCGCACTACTACATCGACCTCGGCCGGGCCCAGATGCTCCTCGGGCAACCGCAGCACGCGAAGGAATCACTGCTGGTCGCGAGGCAAATCGCCCCGCAACACGTTCGCGAACACGGTCAGGTGCGGACGGAGTTGGCCACGATGGTTCGGCTGTCGCGCGGCCGGGACGAGCAACTGCTCGCTTTCGCTCGGTGGGCCAGGGCTCTGTAAAAGGGGGTGCCACAGGTTGTGGCACTTCCGGGGGTGCCCGACAGGGACGCTTAGAGGCGTGACAGGGACACCGACGCCACAGGTTGTCGAACCGGGGTCAATAAGCCCCGCTCGACTCCACGGAGAAGCGTGTATCGACTGTGGCTCGCCCGAACCGCCTCTGGTAGCGGCTGGTCACGTCTACACGTCGACTGGCCCGACCACGGCGCCGCTCGGCTGGCCGGTCGCGGCTCACCCGAAGTGCAAGGAGACGGCATGTTGACCGACGAACTCACGGTCTCGGTGGACGGCCACTTGGAGCCGGTCACCGCGCCGGCACTGCAGGCACTGGACATCCTGTGGCTGACGGTACGCGAGCTGCCGATGGACAGCCTCCAGATGTGGGCGATGAAGCGGCTGTTTGGCAGCCGCAGCGCGAGCGAGCTGGAACACAGAATGAACGGCGACGAGATCATCGACGTCACGGTTAGCCTGAACGACGGCAGCCTCGTGATCGCGCGGGTGTCGTGCGGCGACGGGCTGACCTGCCGGCAGCGCGTTGCAGCCCGCTACCGCCCGGAGCGGGTGGAGCGACCGGCGGGCCGCCCTGATCAGTGGGTCGTCCTGGACCTGGTGACCGGCTACCCGGCCACCGATTGGTTGTCCTCCGAGTCCGCCGCCCACGAGTGGATCCGCCGAAAGGTGCAGAACGCGAACTACCAGACCGGTCCGGCCCGACGGACCGCCGAGTGAGCGCCGTCGGCGGTACACCGGTCGCGGCCGAGGACCGGATCGAACGGGGTCTGTGTACCGTCTGCGGGCGCGAGGTGGCCGGCCGCGTCCTGCGGGCCCTCACCCCGTACATGGCCGAGGTCGAGCACTGCCCGCCCCTGGACGCCCCGAAGGTTGCGCTGTGCAGGACCAAGACCCGGCGCTGACCGCCATCGACGACCAGCTCACTGCGGCGAGCGCCGATATCGACCAACTGCTCACTGTGGCAGGCGTACGTAGGGGCCCGGCCGTCGACATCGGGGCGGCCCCAGCCTGGGTGCAGACCTCCATCGCGGCCATGGGCCGTGCCATCGACGACGGCACGCTGCAGGTCTGCCGGCACCTCACCGGCCCACAGCCGTGCGCCCTTCAGGCCGAGGTCCCAACCCGCATGATCTGCCTGACCTGCTTCGCGCAGGCGCGGGCCTACCGCACCTGCGCGTCCTGGGGGGGCCCGGGCGGGGGGGGGGGCCCGGGCGGGGGGGGGGGGGGAGCGCGGGGGGGTTTGGGGGGGCTGTGCTCCCTGGTCTTCTTCCGTTCTTTTGTCCGTTCTACCGGGAGTGGTGGGGAG
>NZ_JBWKEQ010000007.1:37903-92962 GCF_056435365.1 Kitasatospora sp. NPDC043949
GTCCGGTCAGCAGTGTCCCGGCCGTCCCCCCCCCCCCCCCCCTCCCCTCCCCCACCCCCCCCCCCCCCCCCCCCCCCCCCCCCCCCCCCCCCCCCCCCCCCCCCCCCCCCCCCCCCCCCCGCCCCCGTACGGCGGGGTGGAGGACCTCATGCGGGTCTGGGTCGTACTGCACTCCCGGGTCCTCTGCATGTCGTGCGCCCGTCCCACCGGGATTGGCGGGACGTTCGGCAGCTAGGCCACTGGCCACGTCACGATGGTGACCCCCAGCAGGAGGAGGACGCGATGGGCGGCACAGTACCCCCAAACGCACAGGGCCGGTGGCAAGAGAAGGGCCGCGGCTCCCGAGGCCCGACCCGGGTACACAAACGCCCCACCATGCCGCCGGACGATATCCCGGCGGTACCGGAGGTTGAGGAGTACGAGATGAACCCGCAGAAGGACCCCAGCGGTGGCTCGGGCGGGATCGGTGGGCCGAAGTCACCGCCGGCCGCCCCGAAGACCCCGCCCCCGCCGAACGACCCGCCGCCGAACCCCGAGAAGTGACTCCCTGGCCGGCCGTACGGCGGTGCGACCGGCCAGGGCTTACCCGTGGAACAGGCGCCAGAGTGGCACACCAAGAGCAATCCCCGCGAGCGCGGGGCCGATGCCCGTCCCGAACGCGGTTTCCATGACTGCGCGGAGCAATCCCCGCGAGCGCGGGGCCGATCGGGCCCGGGAGGCGAGCATGCCCGCGGTCTCGGAGCAATCCCCGCGAGCGTGGGGCCGATAGCCGGCCCGTAACCGGAGCCCGGCGGGTGGCGGAGCAATCCCCGCGAGCGCGGGGCCGATGAGCTGGAGACCCTCAGCCCGGAGGAGCTGGAGGAGCAATCCCCGCGAGCGCGGGGTCGATCGATCCGGGCCTCGGCCGCGACCGCGACCGGTGGAGCAATCCCCGCGAGCGCGGGGCCGATATGCGGCTGAGGTCAGCCTCGCTGTACGGCAAGGAGCAATCCCCGCGAGCGCGGGGCCGATGCCGTGACGGTGGCGCCGTCGTACCCGGCGCCGGAGCAATCCCCGCGAGCGCGGGGCCGATGTCCGTTCCTCCGGCTTCTTCTTCGCCCTCGGGGAGCAATCCCCGCGAGCGCGGGGCCGATCGCGCGGCGAACCGTGAAGTCCGAGATTCCTCGGAGCAATCCCCGCGAGCGCGGGGCCGATGCCACCCTCCGCGAGGTCATCCGAGAGAAGTGGGAGCAATCCCCGCGAGCGCGGGGCCGATCGCGGGTCCGGCCCGGCGCGGGGACGGCGATAGGAGCAATCCCCGCGAGCGCGGGGCCGATACTTCCTGACCTGCGGTGATTAGCGGGCGAGGGGCCTGATTGATTCAGTTCGATTGGTAGAGGGCTCGTCGAACAGCCGATGCGTTGTTGCCATCTCTCCTTGTCCCAGGGCTGGTTGTCGGTGTCGTGGCCTACGCTCTCGAAGCGTACTCGTACGTGGAGGTTGAGACGATGCTTGAGGACCGTTGGCAGTGGTATCCGCCCGAGGTCAGGGGCTGGCTGGGCGCGTTGTGGGGTAGGTCTGCCGGGCAGAGTGGGGGCGGCGGTTGATGCCGGGTACCGTCACGGTATGACGACCGGTGACTTCGTTGTGGTGACGACGACCCATGACGACGAGACGAAGGCCCGTGAGCTCGCCTCGGCGGTGATCCGTGACCGCCTGGCCGCGTGTGCGCAGGTCTACCGCGTCCAGTCCGTCTACTGGTGGGACGGCAGGGTGCAGGACTCCGCCGAGTGGCGGATCGACTTCAAGTCCCGGGCGAACCTGGCTGATCGGCTGTCCGCGCGCATCGTTGAGCTGCACTCCTACGACACGCCGGAGGTCGTCGGGGTGCCGGTGATCACTGGATCCGCCGCCTACCTGGACTGGGTGGCCGCAGAGACGCGAAGCTGATCGGCAGTTGCTCCAAGGAGGCCCGGATCTCGTCTCGAAAGGCCTGGGCCGCCGGCGATGCCGGGAGTTGGTCGGCCAGTGCGGACAGCCGTACTCGACCCATGGTCGTCTGGGCTTCGAGCGTGGCGGCGAGGGCGCGGCGGCCGATCTCGACGGCCTGGTCGACGGCGCCCGCCGTGAGGTAGCCGGCCGCGACGTCTCCGAGCACTGCGACCCTGATCTTCCGGTCGTCTTCGCCCGGGTCGGCCAGGGTCTGGTCTGCGGCCGCGCCGAGGTCTCGGTGTCGCAGCTTGGCGTAGGTCGCCACCGTCATTGAGCTGAGGCGTGCTTCGCCGAAGAAGGAAAACCAGGCCGGAGCGGTGTCGGGCTCCGCGTAGTCGAAGGCAGTCCGGGCGCGGTCCAGTGCACGCAGTGCCGACTCCCTGTCGCCGTCCGCTGCGGCCTCCTCGGCTTCCCGTGCGGCGAGCCAGGCCCGGGCCGCTTCCAGGCCTCGGCCCCGGACATTCTCCTGTGCAGCGGCGAGCATCTGCCGAGCCGTTGCTGCATCCACCCCGTACGAGGCGTAGCCCAGGGCGAGGGCATGCAGCGGGCCGTGTCCGGCGCGGTCGGCCGCGAGTCGAGCCGTCCGGTAGTAGTGACCGGCGCGCGAGTAGTCGCCGAGGTCCCAATAGGTCCATCCGGCCAGAGCCGCGGTCTCTCCAGCGGCGATGGTGAGCGCGCCCCGGTGGGTGACTGCGTTCGGCAGGACCGCAGTGATGTGGTCGATATGCGTGGACAGGTGCGCGGCGAGCAGTCGAGCCGGGATGTGTTCCTCGTCCCCGAACTGTCGAACGCTGGGAGAAGGTCGGTAGCCCGGGACAGGCCGCGTTCGGCCTCATGGTGAGCGGCGAGGACCAGCGGGTCTGGATCGGGGATCCGAGCGGCCCGAGCTGGCTCCTCCCCGGCTGACTGCCGGTACTCTGGGCTGCCCCGTCGCGGAGGAGGACCAGATGGACGAGGACGAACCCCTGGGGCAGTGGGCAGCGCGGCGGGACGCGCGGCGTCGGCCGGTCGGCGAACTCAAGGCCGCGACCATCGGCCACGAGACCGCACCGGCCCACCTGTACCAGGACGCACCTCGACTCATCTCCTGCTGGGACGGCTACCAGTGGGTACCGGAGACGATCGCGCCGAACTACGCTGCCGCACAGCGCCTCCTGCACGGCATCGACGGCGACGGGGTGATTCCGATGTCTTCGGCTCGACCTCCGAAGAAGCCGGCGGGGAAGCATCGCAAGCCCTGACCGGCCGTACCACGGTGCGGCCGGTCAGCGTCATCCATCACGGAGCAGTCGCCGGAGCGGCACCCCGATCGCACGGGCGATCGCGCTGAACTTGTCGAGCGTGGGCGGCACGGGCCCGTTCTCGAACCGGCCGACGGTCCGCCTGTCCAGTCCGGCCTGCTGCGTCTCTATGGGCACACACGGGGGAGCCCCCGTGAGCGCGGGGTCGACGCCAGCTGAGCCCGGGTCTCCGCGAGTTGCCGGGAGCAATCCCCGCGAGCGCGGGGCCGACGGCTGGCTCGCTGCCTACTCCGACGGCGGCGGGGAGCAACCCCCGCGAGCTCGGGGCCGACGGCGCTGAATGCTGGGGCAGCGACACCGAGCTGGAGCAACCCCCGCGAGCGCGGGGCCGACATGGTCCACGGGGCGAGGCCTGCGCGGCTCAGGGAGCAACCCCCGCGAGCGCGGGGCCGCCCTACTCCCGGCTGCTCAAGCTGCTGACCCACCCGGAGCAACCCCCGCGAGCGCGGGGCCGACGCTCCACGGGTCGCCGATCGCGGGCAGCACCGGGAGCAACCCCCGCGAGCGCGGGGCCGACCAACTGCTGGCGCTGGTGGAGTACGACCGCACGGAGCAACCCCCTCGAGCGCGGGGCCGACTGCCACGGGTACGGCGTCCACCGATCCCAACGCGAGCAACCCCCGCGAGCGCGGGGCCGACTCCGTACGATCTGGGTCACGACGGTGGAGCCGGGAGCAACCCCCGCGAGCGCGGGGCCGACCTGGAGATCGTGATCATGAACAACGGTGGACTCGAGCAACCCCCGCGAGCGCGGGGCCGACCTCCAGTCGGCCCACCTGCTCCTGGACCTGCCGGAGCAACCCCCGCGAGCGCGGGGCCGACCCCGCCTGCTGCTCGCCGCATCGGCCCTCGCGGGAGCAACCCCCGCGAGCGCGGGGCCGACATCCGGCCGCACTGCGGGCACGCGGACGCACCGGAGCAACCCCCGCGAGCGCGGGGCCGACTGGTAGGTGGTGGGGTTCAACTCGGTCTCCCTGGAGCAACCCCCGCGAGCGCCGGGCCGACGTGGTAGCGGACCCAGAATGGGGCCGCGCCGTGGAGCAACCCCCGCGAGCGCGGGGCCGACGGAGTGGCCTCCGCCCCCGATTGCGGGGCGCAGGAGCAACCCCCGCGAGCGCGGGGCCGACTCATCGACCAGCAGCACGGGCTCCTTCGGCTGGGAGAAACCCCCGCGAGCGCGGGGCCGACCCCGGGTGCTGGAGCTTCCAGGCGAGGACGGCGGAGCAACCCCCGCGAGCGCGGGGCCGACAAGGCCTACCTCGGCATCCCGATGACCACCGCGGAGCAACCCCCGCGAGCGCGGGGCCGACATGCCGCACTCTCATCGTAGAAGGCCATTATGGGAGCAACCCCCGCGAGCGCGGGGCCGACCAGCACCGCGGTCAGCTCCGGTTCGCCGAGCGGGAGCAACCCCCGCGAGCGCGGGGCCGACACTTTCTGACCTGCGGTGATTAGCGGCCGAGGGGCCTGATTGATTCAGTTCGACCGGATGACGGCCCGGAGGGGAGCTGATGTATGACCGTCATATTTCTTTGCTCCGAGGTGAGTTGTCAGTGGGGTGTCCTAGGCTCTCGAAGCGTACCTGCGTGTGGAGGTTGAGGCGATGGTTGAGGACCGTTGGCAGTGGTACCCGCCCGAGGTCAGGGGCTGGCTGGGTGCGCTGTGGGGTAAGTCGGCCGGGCGGGCCGGGGGAACGGCCAATCTCCTGCTGTCGCACATGCTGGACACTGCGGCGGTGGCAGAGATCCTCTGGGACCGCTACCTGCCGCCGGTGACGCGGTGGCGTCTGGACGCTCTCGCGGGGGGCACGGGTAAGGGGCGGCGTCTGTTCGCCTGGTTGTGCGGGATTCATGACTGTGGCAAGGCCACCCCGGTGTTTCAGCATCTCGACGCCGCCGGTGAGGCAGCGGTCCGTCAAGCGGGGCTCACCTGGGACAAGTACGCAGTGAAGGGGGCGTCTTGGCGGCATGACAAAGCCGGTGCCCGGGTGCTGAGGGCGCTGCTTACTGACGCGAAGTGGCATGAGGAACAGGTCGGTTGGGTCTGGCCGTTGGTCGCCGGCCACCACGGTTTGATCCCGACGCTGGGGCAGCTGAGGCCACCGAAGAAGAACGAAAAGCTGCAAGGCAGCAGCCAGCCCTGGAAGCTCGCGCAGTCGGCGCTGGTGGAGGTGTTCTCGCGGGAGCTCGGCTATGAGGGGAAGTCGCCGCTGGCTGCGGTGGAGCCGGCGCTGGTGCCGAGCCGCGCGGCGCAGCTTCAGCTGTCCGGCTTCGTGGTGATGGCGGACTGGATCGCCAGCGACGAGCGGCACTTCACGGGTGTGTCCGACCTGGCGAAGGTGGCGATGCCTCAAGCGCGGCAGCGGGCCGCGGCGGCGTGGTCGAGGCTCGAACTGCGCGGTGGATGGGGAGCGTTGGCGGCGCCCGGCCCGGAGACGTTTCGGGACCGGTTCGGCCACGGGACCAGGCCCTCGCAGGAGTTGGTCCTCGACGTGGTGCGTCGGATGGGCGGGCCCGGTCTGGCGATCGTCGAGGCGCCGATGGGGGAGGGGAAGACGAAGGCGGCTCTGGCGGCGGCCGAGCTGATGGCAGCGCGTCACGGTGCGGACGGGGTGTTCCTGGGCATGCCGACCCAGGCGACGGCGGACCCGATGTTCACCCAGGTCCGGTCGTGGCTGCGCGAGGTCGGCGATGGGCTGGAGGGCCAGGTCGCGCTGCTGCACGGCAAGCGGATGTTCAACAAGGAGTGGCGCGGCCTGCTGGAGGGCGCGGGGGAGTGGGGGCAGGACGCCGACGACCTCTTCTCGTCGGTGGGAGAAGACGAGTTCGGCATGCAGACCGACTGCTTCGACGGTTGTGTGGACGGGGAACGTAGAGCCCCCGCCGAGTGGTTCCTCGGGCGTCGCCGTGGTCTGCTGAGCCCGTTCGCGGTCGGCACCATCGACCAGCTCCTCTACGCCGCGACCCGGACCAAGCACGTGATGCTGCGGATGGCCGGGCTGGTGGGCAAGGTCGTGATCCTCGACGAGGTCCACGCCGCCGACGTCTACATGTCGCAGTTCCTGCTGGAGGGCCTGTGGTGGCTCGGGCAGGCCGGCGTGCCGGTGGTGCTGTTGTCGGCGACGCTGCCGCCGGAGCAGAGGCGTCGCCTGGTCGCCGCCTACCTGGCCGGTACGCAGTCGGCGGAGGTCTCGGCGGCCCTGGAGCTTCCCGAGCCGGAGGGCTATCCGAGCGTCACGGCGGCCTGGGCGGGGCCGGATGGGCAGCCGGAAGTGCTGGTGGAGGGCACCGCGTCCTGGCGTGAGGACCTTCAGGTGCGGGTCGAGGTGCTCGACGAGCAGCCGACGCGGACCGACGCCCAAGTCGCGCAGGATGCCGCCGTGGTCGACTATCTGAGGGAGCGGCTGGTCGACGGTGGGTGCGTCCTGGTCATCCGGAACACCGTGGCCCGCGCCCAGTCCGCGTTCGAGGCCCTTCACAAGGAGTTCGGCGCTGATGTCCGGCTCCTGCACGGGCGCCTGCACGCCGGCCACCGGGCGGACCGTACGCAGGAGGTGCTGAAGCTCCTCGGACCGCCGGCCGCGGGATCCGGGCGTCCCGGCAGGATGATCGTCGTCGCGACCCAGCTCGCGGAGCAGTCCTTCGACGTCGACGCCGATCTGTTGATCACCGACCTCGCTCCGATGGACCTGCTCCTCCAGCGCATCGGACGCCTCCACCGTCACGACGGCGTGCAGCGCCCCCGCCGGCTGTCCCGGCCCACCGTCGCCATCACCGGTGTGCACTTCGACGACGACGGCGCCCCGCAGATCCTGCGCGACTCGGAGGGGATCTACGGCCGCTACCTCCTGCTGCGTACGGCCGCAGAGGTCGAGCGGACGGCGAAGGCCGGCGCAGGCGCGTGGAGCATCCCCGGCCAGGTGCCGGAGCTGGTCGCCCGGGTCTACGGCACCGATCCCGTCGTCCCGGCGGAGTGGGGCGAGGCCGAGGCACAGGCCCGGCAGGACTGGGAGAAGCGGCAGGCCAAACGCCGCGAGGAAGCCGCCCAGTACGTCCTGACCCGCGCCGGGGAGCACGGTTCGCAGACTCTGGCCGGTCTGCACTACGGAGCCCACGGCACGCTGACAGAGGGACAGTTCGAGGCACTCGTCCGGGACGGGGACCGGAGCGTGGAGGCCGTGCTGGTGCGCCGCACCGGGGAAGACTTCCACGCGATGACGGGCCGTAAGATCGGCCCCAACGGGACGGTCGCGGCCGAGATGGTGGACGACGTGCTCTCCGGGACGGTGCGCCTGCCCACCAAACTGACAAAGACTGCCGAGCAGGCGCTCGGTCCGCTGCCGGGCTGGCGCGACCATCCATGGCTGCGATACAGCCTGGCCCTCGAACTCGACGAGCAAGGCGAAGCAGCCCTCGGTGACTTCCAACTGCGCTACGACGACCTGCTCGGCCTCGTGGTGAGCGGAGGACGTCCGTATCGGTAGAGCGCGTGGGCGGAGCAGGCATGATGCCGTCTCCGCCCACGCATTCCCCAACCCCGCGAGCGCGGGACCAACAAGTGGATGCCTTCGTGGAGCTGAGCTACATCGGGGCGATCCCCGCGAACGCGGGGCCGGGCGAGGAGCGGGCCTGCCATTAGCTGCAAGCTCGGACCCCGGAGAGTGTGTTGGTCGCGATTAACACCTATTGGTGATGCCGAGAAGTGAACTTATGGGGTCGCCTGCGCCGCGGGAGACCGGACGGCCCGCCTGACCGGCTCATTTCAGTGCGGCCGCCGACGGCACGGGGGGTGAAGCCAATGATGATCAGGACGATGGCAGTGATCACCAGGTTGGAGCTTTGACCGAACGCGCCAGCAGCTGCGCCCTTGACTACGCAGGCTGCGACGGCCGCAGTCAGGGCGGCCACGCCCTTGTTCTGACGTTGATGACGTGCAAAGATGTTGAGGATGCTGACGCGGACGCGGGCATCACGGATTGGGAGCGACACTGGTCCTCCTGGTCTGATTTGCGAACGGGCGCCCCATTCAGCTTCCTAGGGCAGGGGGCGCCCCTTCGTCGTTCCGGTGAGACCACAGTAGCGCACATCTGACGCAGCTTGTCTCGCCTGACAGAAGGTCAATACGTATTGATCATCCTGTAGTTGAGCCACATCGTTGTGACCAGCATGCTCGACAGTGGGCATCCGTTTGCTGAAGTCGAAACTGCTGACGATCTGTCCCCATTGCCGTGAGCCTGATGTACGGCCGACGTGCGTGCCGTGCCATGGCTGTCAGGGGCTGGCCATCCCCGCGCGCCAAACCTGTGGGGCTGAGTGGTAATTGAAGCATTACTCCACACCCGGCCGCGCCCGATGCCAGGATGGCACTGAACTAGCAAGGCCAGTTGGGAGATCTACGCGTGCCTGGGTACAACCTTGTCGAGGAACCGTGGCTGACGGTACGACCCGTCGGTGGCGGGCCCCCCGTGCAGGTGGGGATCGCTGAGGCCCTGGCCCGGGCCTACGAGTTCGAGGGCCTCGTCGTGGAGTTCTCCACCCAGCTGCCGGCCGTCCTGCGTCAGGTCCTGCTGCCCGTCGTCGCCGATGCCACCGGCGCGCCCCAGAGCCCCGGGGAGAAGGGTGAGCGGCTCACCCGGGGCGGATTCACGAAGGACGAGCTGGGCAGCCTGGAGACCTACCTCTCCGATCACCACGCGAAGTTCGACCTCTTCGACCCCGCCGCCCCGTTCGGGCAGGTCGCCGGGCTGCGCACCGCCAAGGACGAGACGAAGGGCTCCGCCGCCCTGGTGGCGACCGCGGCGAGCGGCAACAACGTCCCGCTGTTCGGCACCCGTACCGACGCGGATCCGCTCGACCTGACGCCGGCGCAGGCCGCCCACTGGCTCGTGCACGCCCACTGCTGGGACACCGCGGCGATCAAGACCGGCGTCGTCGGTGATGACCAGGTCAAGGCGGGCAAGACGACCGGGAACCCCACCGGCCCGCTCGGCCAGCTCGGCGTCATCATCCCCACCGGGCGCACCCTGTACGAGACCCTCCTGCTGAACCTTCCGCTCACCCCGCCCGACAACCTCGGCCTCCCGCAGTGGAAACGCGCCCCGCACGGCCCCGCCTGGCAGCCCCGCGCGGCCGAAGGCCTCCTCGACCTGTGGACCTGGCAGGCCCGGCGGATCCGCCTCATCCCGCACCAGGACGAGGCCGGGCAGCTGAAGGTGGCCCGGGTCGTCATCAGCGCGGGGGACCGGCTGACGCCCATGCCCGAGCAGGAGCCCCACACCGCCTGGACCTTCACCGCCCCCGCCAAGAAGTCCGCCTCCGCCCTGCCCGAGCGCAGGCCGCGCCGCCACACCCAGGGCAAGGCCGCCTGGCGCGGCCTGGAGGCCCTTCTCACGCCCACTCGCCAGGGCCTCGACGGCGGCTTCGAGACCAGCATCCTGCTCGACCAGATCAGCGCCCTGCAAGAGGACGACCAACTCCCCGCCGACTACCCGCTGCAGGTCGAGACCTTCGGCATGGTCTACGGCACCCAGTCCGCGATCGTCGAGGACGTCATCCACGACGCCATCCCCCTGCCGCTGCTCGCCCTCCAGCAGGACAGCGAGGCCCAACTGCTCCTCCTGGACGTCGCCGAGCAGGCGGAACGACTCGCCCAGGCCGTCAGCAACCTCTCCGCCGACCTGCGCCGGGCCGCCGGAACGGACCCCATCCCCTGGGACAAGGGCCAGCGACCGGGCGAACTCCTCCTGCACACCCTCGACCCCCTGGTGCGCCGCCTGCTCGCCGGCGTCTGCACCGCCGGCGCAGACGACGAGGCTCTGGAGCGGGGCCGGCTCGCATGGGAACAACTCGCCCACCGCCAGGCGTGGGACGCGGCGAACACGCTCCTGCTGGCCGCACCCGCCACCACCTTCGGCGGCCGCACGATCAGCCAGGGCGGCAAGGCGGGCAAGACGCAGACCTACAGGCTCGGCACCGCGGGCGCCAACTTCCGGCGCCGGCTCGACGAGATCCTTCCCCGGTACGCCGATGCCCTACGGGAAGCGGCCGCCGCGCGGGCGGCCGAGACCGGCCCCGCCCTCGACCACGACCCCGGAGCGGACTTTGACGACTGAGCACACCGCCGCGGCTGCCGCTGAGCACACCGCCGCCGCTGAGCACACCGCTGCGACTGGGAACGCCGCCGCCGCCCGACGGCGCCGGTACTGGGACGAGTTCACCGGCCCCGACCACAACTGGCGGTACGACCCCCGCACCAAGCAACCACGCCGGCCGCCCGGCGAGGACCTGGCGGCCCTGCGCTCCGGCCTCGGACGTCCCGTCATGGACAGCCCCAAGATGTGGCCGCTCTACAGCTGCGAGGTCAACGACGTCCTCGCGCTGCGCGACGAGGTCTCCGACGAGCAGAAGGCCGAGCACGCCGCGCTGGCCCTCTACGGCCTGCACCAGCAGAGCCAGTCCAAGCCGATGCACCGCCGTGGCGTCAAGCTCGGGGAGGCGCTGCGAGTGCTGCGCCGGAGCGGCAAGGTCAGCGAGGAGGCGCTCGACACCCGGGTCGCGCAACTCGCGGGCGCCACCAGCGTGTCCGCGCTGCTGGTCCACCTACGTGGCCTGATCACCCAACTGCGTTCCATCACACAGCCGTTGGACTACAGCCACCTGATGGCCGACATCCAGGCCTGGCACAGCACCGACCGGCGCCCGCAGGTCCGCCTCAAGTGGGCGATCGGCTACCAGGCGTGGAAGGACAAGACGCCCGCCGACAGCTGATCACCCCCCGCCGCACCCGTCGCCGGCACCACCACCCCCGAGGAGAAGCGCATGACCGCCCGCCTCTACATCGACGTCCACATCCTGCAGACCGTCCCGCCGGCCAACCTCAACCGGGACGACAACGGCAACCCCAAGGAGGCGTACTTCGGCGGCAAGCGCCGCTCGCGCGTCTCCTCCCAGGCCTGGAAGCGTGCCACCCGCATCCACTTCGCCGAGAGCCGCGACCGGCAGGACCTCGCCACCCGCACCAAGCGGATCGCCGCCCAGCTCGCCAAGGGCATCACCGAGCGCACCGGCATCGAGGCCGAGGACGCGCAGCGGATCGCCGACGCCCTGATCAAGTCGACCGGGATCTCCGCCGGCAAGAAGGAGGGCGACACCGCCTACCTGCTCTTCTACGGGCGCCGCCAGCTGGACGGCATCGTCGACCTGGTCGCCGACACCGCCGCCGACCTCGCCGCCCTCGACGCCAAGGCCCTCGACGAGGCCGTCAAGGCCCTGCCGGTCAAAGAGCAGCTGCAGAGCGGCCACCCGGCCGACGTCGCGCTCTTCGGCCGGATGGTCGCCGACATCCCCGGCCTGAACGTCGACGCCGCCACCCAGGTGGCGCACGCGATCTCCACCCATGCCACCGAACTCGAATTCGACTACTACACGGCCGTCGACGACGAGAACACCGCCGACGAGACCGGCGCCGGCATGATCGGCACCATCGGCTTCAACTCCGCCACCCTCTACCGCTACGCGACCGTGGGCCTGCACCAGCTGCGCGGCAACCTCGGTGACGACAAGGCCGCCGTCGACGCCGTCGACCTGTTCGTCGACTCCTTCGCCCGGTCCATGCCCACCGGCTACGGAAACTCCTTCGCGCACCGCACCCGCCCCAGCCTGGTGGCCGTCGTCGTGCGCGCCGACCAGCCCGTGAACCTCGTGTCCGCCTACGAGAACCCCGTCCCGGCGAGCCGGGGCATCGTCGCCGAGTCCGCGCGCCGCCTCGCCGTGGAGTTCGCCACCGCCACCGAGCAGTGGGGAGACAGCCCGCTGTACGTCGGCATCTGCCACACCCTCGGCGCGGACACCGGCGTCGACGACCCCGCGCAGCAGCTGGCGGAGGCCTTCGGCGCGAACCGCACCTTCACCGAGCTGCGCGACGGCCTGCGCACCGCCCTCACCGAGCGGGTGAACGACAACTGATGCCCGCCGACCCGACCCCCACCACCACCCCCGCACCGGCCCCGGAGCAGGCGGAGGACCAGGCGGTCCTCGTCCTGCGCCTGGCCGGGCCGCTCCAGTCCTGGGGTGACCGCAGCGCCTTCAACCGCCGCGACACCCCGCCCCAGCCGACCAAGTCCGGCGTCGTCGGCCTGCTCGCCGCCGCCGCCGGACTCCCCCGCGAAGCGGACATCACCGGCCTGGTCGGCCTGCGCCTGGGCGTGCGCATCGACCAGCCCGGCACGCTGCTGCGCGACTACCACACCGTCAGCGACTACCGGGGCCGCCCGCTGCCGCAGAGCGGCGTCAACGCCAAGGGCATCCAGAAGCCGACCTCCCCGGCCAAGGACACCCACGTCACCCACCGCTACTACCTCCAGGACGCGGTGTTCGTCGCCGCCGTCCAGGGCCCGGCCGGCCTCGTCGCGACGCTCGCCGAGGCGATCCGCCGCCCCGCCTTCCCGCTCGCCCTCGGCCGCCGCTCCTGCGTCCCCACCCAGCCGATCGCCCTCGGCACCGTGCGCACCGGAGCCCTGGAGGAAGTGCTGGCGGACGAGCCCTGGCAGGCGGGCACCGCCGTCAAGGCCGCCTACCGCCGCCGGGCCGAACGCGGTCCGGATCCGTTCTCGCCGCACCGGATCGACCTGGCCGCGACCTTCGACGACCCGGCCGGCGACGACACCTCGCAGGACGTCCCGCGCTCCTTCGCGCCCCGCGAACGCGGCTTCACCACCCGGCGGATCCGCCACGCCTGGCTCAACGTCCCCACCGGCCTCGCCCCGTCCGCCCTGTCTGCCGCGTCCACCCCGCCCACCACGACCGCCCAACCGGCCACTGCGGCCGGCGGCCACGACCCGTTCGCCCTGCTGGGCTGGTGACCAGATGACCTACCTCTCCCGCGTCCGCATCAACCCCCTGCGCGCCGCCAGCCGCACCCTGCTCGCCAACCCCCGCGCCCTGCACGGCGCCGTCACAGCCGGTGTCCCCGACATCGCCCCCGGCGACCGGATCCTGTGGCGCCTCGACACCGACCACCCGCGCCGCCCCACGCTGCTGGTCCTCACCCCCTCCAAACCCGACTGGACCCACATCGTCGAACAGGCGGGCTGGCCCGACACCGAAGGCGAGCACTACGCGGTCCACGACTACAGCCCGCTGCTCGCCCAGCTCGCCGTCGGCCGCGAGTTCGCCTTCCGCCTCAAGGCCAGCCCCGTCCAGAACACCTCCAAGCCCGCCAAGACGAGCCCCCACCGCACCAAGACCGCCGCCGAACTCCACCACCGCTCCTACCGCATGGCCCACCGCACCGCCGCCCAGCAGCTCACCTGGTTCCTCGAACGCACCCAGCGCTGGGGCTTCACCATCCCCGAAGCCCGCACCGACAGCGCGGCACCGGGCCTCGAACCGTCGGCCCCGGACACCCCCGCAGAGGCGCAGCAGCCCGCGCGGGAGGCCCGGATCACCGACCGCAGCCGCAGCACCTTCACCAAGCCCGGCACCCGCACCCCGGTCACCCTCACCACCGCCACCTTCGAAGGCCGGCTGCGCATCACCGACCCAGGCCTCCTCCAGACCGCCCTCCTCGGCGGCATCGGCCCCTCCAAGGCCTACGGCTGCGGTCTGCTCACCCTCGCCCCGCTGTCGACCGGACACCACTGACCGATGGCCGACATCTGGTGGAAAGCCCACCCCCACGACCTGCACCGCCTCGCCGACCGCGTCTCCAGCGTCTACGTCGAGCGCAGCCACATCGACCGCGACGAGAACGCCGTCGTCGTCATCAACAAGCGCGAGACCGTCCGGGTCCCGGCCGCCATGGTCGCCGTGATGCTCCTCGGCCCGGGCACCCGCATCACCCACGGCGCCGTCAACCTGCTCGCCGACTCCGGCACCACCGTGTGCTGGGTCGGCGAGCAGGGCGTGCGGATGTACGCCGCAGGACTCGGCCCCAGCCGTGGCGCGGCCCTCCTCAACCGGCAGGCCTGGCTGGTCAGTCGCACCAAGGAACGCCTCGCCGTCGCCCGGACCATGTACCGCATGCGCTTTCCCGGCGAGGACGTCAGCGCCGCCACCATGCAGCAACTGCGCGGCCGCGAGGGCGCTCGTATCCGCAAGCTCTACCAGGCCGAGTCCCGGCGCACCGGCGTCCCCTGGAACGGCCGGGTCTACAAGGCCGGCGACGCCTACGCCGCCGGCGACGACCTCAACCGCCTCCTGTCGGCCGGCAACGCGGCCCTCTACGGGATCTGCCACGCGGTCATCACCGGCCTGGGCGCCAGCCCCGGCCTCGGCTTCGTCCACACCGGCCTGGCGACCTCGTTCGTCCTCGACATCGCGGACCTCTACAAGGCCGAATACACCATCCCCCTCGCCTTCGACCTCGCCGAGCAGGGCCACACCGAGGAACGCGACGCCCGGCTCGGCCTGCGCGACCGCATCGCCCATGACAAGCTGCTCGGCCGCATCGTCCACGACGTCAAGGCCCTCCTCAGCCCGGACGGCACCGACATGCCGGACGTCGAGGTCAACGAACTCTGGGACGAACGCGTCGGCACGGTCCAGGGCGGCGTCAACTGGTCCGGGACGGAAGGCACACCGACGCCCCCAGTCTCCGACCCGGGCATGGGAGACGAACACCTGGCCATCATCGGCCCGGAGTTCACCCAGGACACGGACAGCCCATGACCGTCATCATCCTCATCGCCGCCCCCGAAGGCCTGCGCGGCCACCTCACCCGCTGGATGGTCGAAGTCAACGCCGGCGTCTTCGTCGGCACCCCCAGCCGCCGCATCCGCGACCGCCTCTGGGACCTCCTCGCCACCCGCATCGGCGACGGCCAAGCCGTCCTCGTCGAACCCGCCACCAACGAACAGGGCTGGACCGTCCGCACCGCCGGCAAGGACCGCTGGAAGCCCGTCGACTTCGACGGACTGATCCTCTCAGCCCGCTCCCGCCGATAAACCCGCAGGTCACGAAGCATCGGCCCCGCACGCGCGGGGATTGCTCCGCGGGTCCCGCAGACGAGGCACAGGCCCAGCTATCGGTCCCGCACGCGCGGGGATTGCTCCGTGGACCGAGGACATCGACGACGACGGCTCAGTATCGGCCCCGCACGCGCGGGGATTGCTCCAGCCCGACGACCGTGGACACCAGGCCGCTGAGATCGGCCCCGCACGCGTGGGGACGGGCTGCTTCAGGGGCGAAGTGCCCGGTGGAGGGCCTGTTTTCAGATGTGCGGTGCTCTGGGAGCATGGTGCGATGGATCATCGGCAGATAGTCAGTTCCGGCTCGCCTCTCGAACCTCAGATCGGCTTTTCCCGGGCAGTCCGCAAGGGGTCACACGTTGCAGTCGCGGGGACTGCTCCCATCGGGGACGGTGGGACGACGGTGGGGAAGGGCGATGTGTACGCCCAGACTGTCAGGTGTCTGGACATTGCGGAGGCCGCGCTGAAGGAGGCGGGGGCGTCGTTGGGGGACGTTGTGCGGACCCGTCTCATGCTCACCGATGTGACGCGCTGGAAGGAGGCCGCGCGAGCGCACGGGGAGCGGTTCGCGTCGGTCCGTCCGGTCTGCACCGTCGTTGAGGTTTCACGTTTCATCGATCCCGAATGGCTCGTTGAAGTGGAGATCGACGCCATCCTCGACTGATTCCGAAGAGCGCTGGTCGCGGCCACACGTGGGTGGCTGCGACCAGCGCTGTGGTGTTTCGTAGCGGGGGGGTGTGCCGCGCGATGCTAGGGGTGGTGGCGGCGGGTGTCGGCCAGGCCCTGCCAGCGTTCCGCGATGTCGGCGGTGCCTGCGGGGAGGTCGAACTGGTCGAGGATGCGCATGACGATGTGGTCGACGAGGTCGCCGATGCCGTTCGGGATGTCGTAGAAGGCCGGCATCGGGGGGACGATGCGTACGCCCATCCGGGAGAGCGCGAGCATGTTCTCCAGGTGGATCTCGTTGAGGGGTGTCTCCCGGGGCACGAGGACCAGTGGGCGCCGTTCCTTGAGCGTGACGTCGGCTGCGCGGGCGATGAGGTTGTCGGCCATGCCGTGCCGGACGGCCGCGAGCGTCTTCATGCTGCACGGGACGATGGCCATGCCCGCGACCGGGTAGGAGCCGGAGGAGATGGTGGCGCCGAGGTCGCCGAACTTGTGTGTAACGTCGGCGAGTTCGGCGAAGCGCCGGGCGCTGTAGGGCGTCTCCACCTCGATGGTGGAGCGGGCCCAGGTGCTCAGGACGAGGTGGGTCTCCACCTGCGGTACCTCGCGCAGGACCTGTAGCAGGCGGACGGCGATCGGGGCGCCGGTGGCGCCGGTGACTCCGATGACGAGGCGGGTGGCGGGGGGTGTGGTGGGGGGTGTGGCGGACACAATGTGCTCCTGGCGTAGGGGGGAAGGGCCGGAGGGGAGGGTGAGGGAGGGGGCGCGCCGCTGCTCCCTCACCGCCCCCGGCGGGCTACAGCGCCAGGACGCCCGCCCAGCGTTCGCGCAGTCGCTCGCGGGTGGCCTGGTCGACGCGGTTGGCCGCCGGGTACCGGTCCTTCCACGCGAACGGCTTGCACGCGTCGATGAGCACGATGCCCATCGACAGGTCGCCGGTGGCGAGTCTGTCGGGTGCGAGCCGGGGGTCGATGGCGGTGGTGGGCGCACGCAGGACCTGGATGGACTCGGTCGGGTGGACGCGGGTGAACATCGCCCACAGGACGTGGTTGATGTCGGTGATGTCGATGTCCTCGTCGACCACGACGAAGTACCGTTCCATGCCGCCGGTGCGCTTGCGCCCGGCCGCCGCCAGCAGCGCGTGCATGGCGTCCCCCGCGCCGGTCTGCTCGATGGAGACGACCATCAGGAGCTGCCGGGCGTAGGCCCACACGCCCTTGACGTTCTGCACGCCGGACGCTTCCAGGTGGTCCCAGGTCAGCGACGCCGAGTAGAGCGGAACGGCCTGGTCGCCGGCCGGGATGGTCGGCAGCATGGGCGGGGCGCCCAGGATGATCGGGTCGTCGCGGTGCAGGATCCGGGTGACCCGGACGACGGTCTCCTGGCCCGAGTGCGTGTAGTAGCCGGTCCACTCCCCGAAGGGGCCCTCCAGGACGGACTCCTCCTCGACCGGCGGCAGTTCGCCCTCGATCACGATCTCGGCGTGCGCCGGGATCGGAAGCTCGCTGCCCGGCGCGTACAGGACCTCGACGCCCTCCCCGCGCAGCCCGCCCGCCAGGTCGTACTCCGACATCCCGGACGGTGCGGCGATCGCGGCGGCGGTCGACAGGATCGGGTCCTGGCCCACCACCACGGCGATCGGGCAGGTCTGGCCGCGCGCCCAGTACTTCTCGGCGATCGCCTTGGCGTGCCGGTTGCCGAGCATCCACAGCGACAGCCGGTCGCGGCCCTGGACGCAGGCCCGGTAGGTGCCGACGTTGACCCAGCCGCTGTCGGGGTCGCGGGTGATCACCATGCAGGCGGTGCCGATGTAGCGGCCGCCGTCCCTGTCGTGCCAGCGCGGGGTGGGGAAGATCCCGAGGTCCACGTCCTCGCCGACCAGGACGTTCTCCAGGACCGGGCCGGTGGCGACCTCCACCGGGGGAACGGGCTCGATCCGCTTGCTGAGGTCCTTCCAGGCCCGCACGATGTCGAGCTTGGGGGTGTCGTGCGGCAGCCCGAGCGCCACCGCGGTGCGGGCGGGCGTCCCCATGAAGTTGGTGAACACCCGGTACCCCGTGGGGAATCCCGGAATGTTGTCGAACATCAGGGCGGGGCCTTCCCGCTCCGCCAGCAGTTCGGTGATGCCTCCGATGTCCAGGTCCCGGTCGGCGCCGTCGATCTGGAGGACTTCGTCCTTCCCGAGGGCCTCGGTCAGGTGGTCGATGTAATGCCGAAGATCACGGAATGTGCTCATCTGTCGTCGGGGAGCCGGGTGGTGTGCCCGGATCTCCCCTCCTCCTCTTCCTCGCGGGTGGCGGCCGAGCCTCGGCGCGGCCGTCACGGGGATCGCAGTTCCGCGCGGACAGGCGCCGCGTCGGCCTGCGCACCGATGATCCGGATCGGCCGCGAGCGGACGCAACGAGTCCGGACGTAGGTGCCGGATACCGCCCCGGGTAGGGTCTGGATCCGTGGAATCCCTCAATCTCCGGCTGATCCACGCCCTGCAGATCGACGGGCGCGCCCCCCTGCGCCGGATCGCCTCGGTGCTGGGCGTCTCCGAGCAGGTCGTCGCCCGCCGCTACGCCGCGCTGCGCGAGAGCGCCGGGCTGCGCGTCATCGGCCGGCTCAACCCCCGGCCCGTCGGGCAGACCGTGTGGGCGCTGCGACTGCAGTCCGCCCCCGGCGCGTCGCTCGGCCTGGCCCGGGCCCTGGCCGCGCGGGAGGACACGCGGTGGGTCCAGCTCGCCTCCGGCGCCACCGAGATCATCTGCCATCTCGTGGCGCACCGCGACCGCGCCCAGGACGCGCCGGTGCAACTGCTCGACCGGCTCCCGGGGGTCACCTCGATCACCGCGCAGCGCGTGCTGCGGCTGTTCAAGGGCGGCCCGACCACCTGGGGCGCCCTGACCTGCGCGCTGGACCAGGACCAGCGGGACGCGCTCGCCCCCGCGTTCCCGCCGCCTGCCTTCCCACCCCCGAGGCTCCCGCCTTCCGACGCCCGGCCGTCGTCGCCGTCCTGGGCGCCGTCGCTGGAGCCCACCGGGCTCACCGAGCTCAACGACCTCGACCACACGCTGCTCGCCGCGCTGGCCCGCGACGGCCGTACGACGTACGCGGCGCTGGCCGCCGAGGCCCGCTGCCACGAGTCGACGGTGCGCCGCCGGATCGCCCACCTGCGCGCGGCCGGAGCGCTCTTCTTCGTCGTGGACGTCGACGAGCGGCTACTGGGCAGCCCGACCACCACCGCCATCTGGATGTCGGTGCGGCCCTCGCACCTCGCCGCCGTCGGCGCAGCCCTGGCGGAACACCCCGAAGTCGCCTACGCCGCCGCCACCACGGGGCGGACCAACCTCCTCGCCGCCGTCCTCTGCCCCGACGACGAGTACCTGTACGACTACCTGACCGACCGTCTCGGCGCCCTCCCGGGCATCGACACGGTCGAGACCGCCCCGATCGTCCGGACCCTCAAACGCGTCGGCACCGTCGGCCGCCACCGCAACCGGCCGGCCGGCACCCGGCGCGGCTGAGGACCGTCGAGACGTCGGGCGGCTGACCGCCCGGCGAGCCGGCCAGCCGTTCAGAACGGCTTGGGCGGCCCCGATCGAACGGAGGCCGCCCAGGGCGTGATCTCCCGCATCTCCCGCATCTCCCGTTCGGACCGGGGCCCGGGGGAGGAAGGGGAGGAACTGCTACTACCCCACCACCTGGACCTCGTCGGCCTGGAGCCCCTTCTGGCCCTGGACCGCCACGAAGGTCACCTTCTGGCCCTCAACCAGGGACTTGAAGCCGCTTCCCTGGATCGCCCGGAAGTGAACGAACAGGTCCGCTCCGGACTCCGGGGTGATGAAGCCGTAGCCCTTCTCGTCGTTGAACCACTTCACCGTGCCGTTCTGCCGCTCTGCCACAGCCACTCCTGTTTTCCGAGGATCGAGGATCTACGAGACGCAACATGCCGATCATGACAGGGCTCGGGGTCTCGGCGGGGCTGTAACGCGAAGTTGGTCGGCCGCTGCGGCGAGTAGCCACCCGGACCGGTGACGGCACCACGGGTGCTGCACGCGCCGGAGTCCCGGCAACCGTCCACCGTCCATCTGCGCAGACGTGATCGGGTAGCCCGGCGGGCCGGCCTGAGTACCCGTACTCAGGTCGGCCCGGCCGTGCCGCCGGAGCATGGGGGCATGCACACAGCAGCAACACCGAGGATCGGCATCACCGCCGTCGGCTCCCACCTGCCGGCCCGCCGGCTCACCTCCCAGCAGCTCCAGGACGAGGTCACCGCCGGCGGCCGACTCGCCCTGCCGGAGCGGATGTTCGAGAAGGCGACCGGCATCCGCACCCGGCACTTCGCCGCCGACGGCGAGTACGCCTCCACCCTGGCGGTCGGCGCCGCCCGACGCGCCCTCGCCGCCCGTGCACTGCGCCCGCAGGACGTGGACCTGCTGCTGTTCGCCTCCGCCACCCGGGACGTGTGCGAGCCCGCCACCGCCCACATCGTGCAGGCCGAACTCGGCACCCGTGCACACGCGTTGGACGTCAGCAACGCCTGCAACAGCTTCCTCAACGGAATCGACCTGGCCCGCGCGATGATCCTGGCCGGCCGGGCCCGGCGTGCCCTGGTCGTCACCGGCGAGACACCCAGCCGGGCCATGCTCCGCACGCCGTCCTCCCCGGCGGAGTTCCGGGACGGCTTCGCCGGCTACACCTTCGGCGACGCCGGGGCGGCCGTCGTCGTCGAGGCCGTGGAGCGGGGCGGCATCCTCGACGTCGGGACGGAGACGGCCTCCGAGCACTGGCCGGCCGGCGGCATCCCCGGCGGCGGCTCCCGCCACCCGCGCGGCGACGAGTACAGCTACTTCCGGGGCGGCGGCAAGGAACTGCGCGGCATCTTCGAGGAGATCGGCCCCGCCGCCCTGGCCCGGCTCGCCGCCCGCACCGGCCTCGGCTGGGACGACTACGCCCGGGTGCTGGTGCACCAGGTGACGGTCCCCTACCTGGAACGCTTCGTCGAGCTGACCGGGGTGCCGGCCGGGAAGCTGGTCCTGACCGTGCCGGAACTCGGCAACGTGGCCAGTGCCACGCTGGGCGTGCAACTCGACCGAATACGCGGCACGTTGGCGCCTGGCGAGAAGGTGCTGCTGATCGGTCTCGGCGGTGGCGTCAGCCTCATGACCATGGTCTGGGAGGCTTCGTGAGGACCGACCTGTGGGTGGTGGTCCCCGCCTACCAGGAGGAGGCCCGGATCGAGGGCGTGCTGCGCGCCCTCACCGGCCAGCGCGACCGTAACTTCACCCTGCTCGTCGCCGACAACGGCTCCACCGACGGCACCGTCGCCCTGGTACGGGCCTTCGCCGCCCACGCGCCGTTCCCGGTCGAGGTGGTGGTC
Source organism: Kitasatospora sp. NPDC043949 (assembly GCF_056435365.1). NCBI lineage: Bacteria > Bacillati > Actinomycetota > Actinomycetes > Kitasatosporales > Streptomycetaceae > Kitasatospora > Kitasatospora sp. NPDC043949. Next base: position 59,172 of record NZ_JBWKEQ010000007.1, read on the forward strand.
GAGCGGGAGAAGGGCGTCGGCTCCGCGGTGGACACCGCCTTCCGGTACGCCATCGCCCACGGCGCCACCCTGCTCGCCCGCACCGACGCCGACTGCCTGCCCGAACCGGGCTGGACGGCCGCGGCCCGCGCAGGGCTGGTCGCCTCCGGCGGGCTGGTCTGCGGCCGGGTCGCCGCCCGCCACGACGAGCACGGCCCGGCCGGGCGCGCGGTGTTCCTGGCACTGGTCGCGCTCGGCGCCTTCTTCGGCCGGATCCGGCCCGCGCACCGCCGCCGACACGGCTACCTGACCCCGTACCGGATGCACGCGGGCAACAACATGGCGATCACCGCCGAGCTCTACCTCGCCGTCGGCGGCATGCCCCGGCGGCCCTCACCCACCGACCGGGCGTTCCTCAACAGGGTCCGCCGGCACACCACGGCGGTGGTGCGCCGCCGCGACATGGTGGTGCAGAACTCCACCCGGCGCATCCGCGCGTACGGCGTGGTGGGCACCGCGCGCTGGTACCTGGAGCGCGGCGCGGGGCCGCGCGCCGTCGACGTGCGCTGACAGCCCGCGCGCCTCGCTCCTCACCGGCCCTTTCCCGACCGGACCCGCTCCGCTCCGCAGCCCGCAGCCCGCAGCCCGCCACTCCGCAGCCCGCCGAAGGACCCCGCCATGCTCGACCGGCTCACCCACGCCCTGCGCACCGACCACCCCGACCGGCCCGCCGTCCTGCGCCACACCCGCCTGGGCACCGTCCGCCCGGTGATCCGCCGCGGCGAACTCGCCGACCTGGCCGACGGCTACGCCGCCGCGCTGCACGCCCACGGCCTCGGCCCCGGCGACACCGTCGGCGTCGCCGTCCGGCCCGGGCCGCGCGCACTGGCCGTCATGCTCGCCGCGCACCGGCTGGGCCTGCGCATCGCCGTCCTCGACCCGACCGCCGGGCCCGACGTGCTCGCCGCCCGGCTCACCCTGGCCAGCCCCGATCTCGTCCTCGCCGACGCCGCCGCCCAGGCCGTGGCCGGCTGGGCCGGGCCGCTCGCCCGCCGCGCCGACCTCGCCCTGCCCCGTCTCACCGCACTCGGGCCGGTCGCCACCCTGGGCCGCCGCCTGCCCGGCTGCGCGCCGCACCTGCGCCCTGCCGGCGCGACCCCGCCCGCCCGACCTGACGGCGGCCCGGAAACGGACGCGGTGATCGTCTTCACCTCCGGCACCACCGCGCGCCCGCGCGCCGTCGTCCACACCCGGGACGGGCTGGCCGCCGGGCTGCGCACCGTCGCCGACCTGGTCGACCCGCGCCCCGGGACGGTCGTCCTCGGCGGGACGTTCTTCGTCCTCGTCCCGGCCCTCGCCGCGGGCGCCGCCGTGGTGCTGCCCGCCCGCCGCCCCGCCGCGCTCGGCCGTCAACTCGCCCGCCTCGACCCCGCCCACACCTACCTCACCCCACCGCAACTGCGCGCCGCCCTCGCCGCCGGGGCCCGCTTCACCGGCCGGGTCTGGACGGGCTCGGCCCCGGCCGACGCCGCCCTGTTGCGCCGGGTCAAGCAGTCCGGCGCCCACCAGGCCTGGAGCGTCTACGCGCTCACCGAACTGTTCCCGGCCGCCGCCGTCGAGGAGGCGGACAAGAGCGCCCACGACGGGGACGGCGACCTGGTCGGAGCCCCCCTGCCCGGCGTCCGCGCCCGGATCGCCACCGGCGGTGAACTGCTGCTCACCGGCCCGGGCGCCCGCCACCGCTACCTCGGCGAGGACCCCGACCCCTGGGTGCGCACCGGCGACCGCGCCGCGCTCACCCCCGACGGACGGATCGTCCTCGCCGGCCGCCTCAAGGACATGGTGCTGCGCCGCGCCGAGAACATCTACCCCGGCCTGTACGAACCGGCGCTGCACCTGCCGGGCGTCGAACTCGCCGTCCTGGTCGGCGTTCCGGCCGGGGACGGCGACGAGCGGCTGGTCGCCCTCGTCCAGCCGGCGCCGGGCACCGACCCGCGGCGCCTGCGCGAGGCCCTGCGCCGACCGCTCGACCGGATGGCAGCGGCCCGGCCGGACGCCGTCCTGTTCGGCGAGGTCCCGCTCGCGGGCCGCTCCCGCAAGCCCGACCGGGCGGCGGCCGCCGCGCACTGCGCACGGGAGCTGGACCGGTGACCGACCCCGTGCCCGCACCGACGCCCGCATCGGTGCCCCCGCCGCCGCCCCCACCCGCCGCCGCCCGCCGGGCCCGCCGCCGGGACCGCCGCGTCTACCTGCGCAGCCACCCCCTGCTCTTCGCCCTGCTCGCCGCCACCCGCCGCCGCCCGGTGGTCCGGCTCGGCCGCACCGTGCTGGTGCACGGCACCGAGGCCTACCGCGAAGCGCTCACCCGGGTCCCGCTGGACCGCACCGCACCCGGCACCACCGGCGGCGCAGCGGCCGAACTCACCGTCGGCGGACTGCTGTTCGACCAGGACGGCGCCGAACACCGAAGCGCCCGCCGCGCCCTGGCCGGCGGCCTCGACACCGCCGCACAGCAACGGATCCGCCCGCACTGGCAGGCCGTGCTCGCGACGCGGATCCCGGACCTTGCCGCCGGCGAGCTCGAACTCGTCTCACTGGCGCGCGAGTTGGCCGGTGTCACGGCCGCCGCCCTGACCGGCGCGCAGTCCTGCCCGCACCGCCTCGCCCACGCCGCGGCCGAAGCCGCCGCCCACGCGGCCCGCGACCACCTCCCCGGCCCCCGCCGCCGCGGCCCGGACGCGGTCGCCGCCACGGTCGCCGCCGCGGCCCGGCTCGCCGCCCTGCTGCCCGACGCGCCCGACGCGCGTGACGCCATGGTGGCCGTCGCCGCCGTGAACACCACCGTCGCCGCACTGCCCCGGGCCGTCGCCTGGTGCGCCGACGCCGGGCTCTGGCCGACCGTGAGCGAGACGACCGCACCCCGCCTCGCCGCCGAACTCCTGCGCCTGACCGCCCCGTCCCCGCTGCTGCCCCGGGTCGCCGCCGCCGACACCACCCTCGCCGGGCACCCCGTACGGGCCGGCGACCGACTGGTCCTGGTCGTCCGGCACGCCGCCCGGGCCCACCGCCGCGGCCCGGCCGACGATCCCGCCGCCACCCAGGCGGTCTTCGGCGCCGGCCCGCACGCCTGCCCCGGAGCCGGACTGGTCCGCACCCTGCTCGCCGACCTCCTCCTGGCGCTCGCCCCCCACCACCCGGTCGTCACCCGCGCCCGGGTCGACCGCCGCAGCGCCCTGCCCGGCTACGCCGAACTCACCGTCCGACGGGGAAGATCCTGATGCACCTCGCCATCACCGGCGCCACCGGCTTCTGCGGCGCCCACCTCGCCCGCACCGCCGCCGCCCTGGGCCTCGAAGTCTCCTGCCACGGCCGCCGCCCCGGCCCGGTCGGCCGCCACCGCCCCTGGGACGCAGACGAGGGCGAGCCCGACTTCACCGGCGCCGACCTCGTCGTCCACTGCGCCGCCGCCGTCGCCGACCTGCCCCCGGGCGATCCCGCCGAAGCCCACCAGCACGCCGTCAACGTCACCGGCACCGAACGCGTCCTGCGCGCGGCCGGCGACCGCCCCCTCGTCCACGTGAGCAGCGCCAGCGTCTACGACCCGCGCACCACCGCCCGCACCGCCCCCGCCGCCACCGCCGCCCCCGCCGTCACCGAGGACCACCCCACCGCCGCCGGCCACCTCAACGCCTACGGCCGCACCAAGGCCGCCGCCGAACGCCTCGCCCTCGCGGTCGGCGCCGTCGTCCTGCGCCCCCGCGCCGTCTACGGCCCCGGCGACCCCCACCTCGTCCCCCAACTGCTCGCCCGCGCCCGGCACGGCCTGCTCCCGCTGCCCGGCCGCGACATCCCGCTCAGCCTCACCGCCGTCGCCAACCTCACCGACGCCTGCCTGTCCGCCCTCGGCCTCACCGGCACCCCGCCCTGGCCGCCCGGCGCCTACAACATCGCCGACGCCACCCCCTACCGCCGCGACGACGCCCTGCGCCACGTCCTCACCGCCCACCGCGTCCCCGCCCGCATCGCCCACCTCCCCGCACCCCTCGCCCGCCTCGCCGCCCGCACCACCCGCATCCCCGGACTCACCCCCTACACCGTCGACCTCCTCACCCGCAGCGTCGTCCTTGACCTCACCCGCGCCCGCGCCCAGGGCTGGACCCCCACCCACACCCTCACCGACTACCACCCCTGACACCCGGCCGGGCCCGGTTGCCGCGACCGTGTCCATCCGACCCGCCGAGCCGTACCTCGCAGACCCTCTCCGCGCCAACGACCGGTCAGGTCAGCTCGACGAATCGGTGGACGCGAAAGCACGTGAGGTGGTCGGGCTCGATGCTCGCCGAGTCCACCCGGTGGCGGCCGGTGCCGAGATCGAGAACGGTGCTGTCCGCGAGCGTCCCGACCTCGGTGCCGAAGTAGGCGGCGTCGAACATGACGAGCTCGCTCGTGGTTCTCAGCACGGGTCCCTTCTCCCGCGACGGCCACAGCAGCGGACCGCCCACGGAACTCGCCGCCACGTCCGGTCGCCCCGGTCGCGGATGGAGTCGGGTGGTGGTTTCTCGGTAGGCCGTCAGTTCCAGCAAGGGCGCCTCGACATCGGTGCTGTCGAAGCCGTGAGCACAACGGCTGTTCCGACAGACCGATGTCCGGACCTACCGACCTTGTTGCAGCACCTCGGCGCGTCGGCCTTCGCCGAGCTCCGACCGGCCGGACTCACCGGGGGAGAGGGCCAGGGCGTCCTGGCGCGGAGCCGGTCAGGGGCGGGAGACACGGCCCCGTCGGGGGAGACGGTCGATGAGGAGGATCGCGCTTCGGGCCGTCAGGTAGCCGAAGGCGGACGGGATGAGGAGCTGAGGCAGCATCGCCGCGACCGACGCGTGGCCGCCGAGGAGTACGGGGGTGAGTACGGGCGGCGCCGCCAGGACGGTCGCGGCCAGGGCCGCGTTCCCGGCCGTCCGGGCGGTGAAGGCCAGGGCGGCACCGGTGGCGAGCGGGGCCCAGGTGCCGAAGCCGGAGGTGAGGATCCGCTCGGCGGATTCGCCGGTGATCGTGGCGCCGATGCCCAGGGCCGTGACCGTGGCGGCGACCAGCCAGAGCCCGGCACCGGTCCTGCGGGTCCGGTCCGGCGGGGCGACCAGCAGGACGAGGGTGTTGAGCACGATCAGCCCGAACCCCCGGGGGCCGAGGCCGAGTTCGGCCGCGGTGCGGAAGTCGAGGTCGAGCAGCCCGAAGCGGCACATGGCGTAGAACAGCGGCGCCAGTACCAGCGACACCAGGGCCAGGGCCCGTGCGGCCGACCAGCGGCCGGCCACGACCGCGCAGGCCGTCAGCACAGCGGGGACGAGCAGCGACATCGCCGCCAGGAGCGCGCCTCCCACCGGGACTCCGGCGGGGAAGCCGGGGGACTCGGGGCTGATGGCGAGCCGCAGGTTCCGCCACAGGTAGGTCGCCGCGTACGTTCCGGCCAGCATCGCGGCGAGCGGCGCCGCGGTGGCGAACGCCCGGCCCGGCGGCCGGTGGGAGACCATCCCCAGCCGGAGCCGGGCCCCGTGCCCGGCGACGTCGGCCACCTCGCGCAGCCCCGCCGCGGAGCTGGAGCGGGCGATCCGGTGCTGGGCGAGGTCGGCGACCTCCGCGAGTGCACCGGCGCCGTAGGAAGCCGGGTACAGCCGGAGGGCCCGTTGCAGCAGGCGCGTGTTCAAGGGGTGCTTCGAGGTCATGCCGTGCCTCCTGCGGGACGGGTCCAGGTCTGCGTCAGGCGCCGGTCGGCCTCGCGCAGTGCGGAGCGGAGGCGTTCGGCCTCGTTCCTGAGCGACTGTTCACCGTCCGGGGTGAGGGCGAACACGCGCCGGGGGCGCCCGTCCACCGTCTCCTCGCGCTCGACGCGGATCAGCCCCTCGGCCAGGAGTCGGTCGAGGGTGCCGTACAGGCTGCCGGCGCCGAGCCGTACCCGGCCTTCGGAGATCGCGGCGACCTCGTCGCCGAGCGCGTAGCCGTGCCGAGGCCGGTCGGCCAGCGCGGTGAGGAGCAGGAAGGTCGGCTCCTGCATGGAGCGTTTGTTCTTCACGTTCCCCACCATAGTACGGTGACCGTAGTGTCTGGCAAGGCCCCTGTGAAACGGATCCGGGCTCACCAGGAGCTGCTGGAGCCGGTGGTGACGGCGTCGTCGACGGCGGGTGGCGGTGACGTTCGCCGAGCAAGGGGGTCGGCACTCCACGCGACGGAAATCCCGTGGCTGCTGTGGTCCACGAGGAGGAGGATCGCCCGCAGGCATGCCCACCCTCACCCCGGAGATCCCGTGTACGAGACCGAACGCCTGACCCTGCGCCAGTGGCGGCCCGCCGACCGCGACCGTGCGCTGGACATCTACTCCCGCTGGGAGGTCGCCCGGTGGCTGGGCGCGGAGCCGAAGGTGCTGGCGGACGAGGGGGCCGCGGAGGCGCTGATCGGGCGCTTCCGGGAACGGTCGGTGAACCCGCCGTTCGGGTGCTGGGCCGTGGAGCGGCGGGACACGGCAGTGCTGGTAGGCACGGTGCTGCTGGCGCCGATTCCGGACGGGGACGGCGCGGTGGAGGTGGGGTGGCACTTCCATCCCGACAGCTGGGGGAGCGGTTTCGCCACTGAGGCGGCCCGGGCTCTGGTGGCGGCCGGGTTCGCGAGCGGGCTGGCGGAGGTCCACGCGGTCGTTCGGCCGGGCAACGATCCTTCGATGGCGGTCTGCCGCCGGTTGGGGATGGCCGGGCGCGGACTGACTGACCGCTACTACGGGACCGAGATGGAGCAGTTCACCCTTTCGCGGCCTTCAGGATGACGAACGTCGGATCCACAAGGACCACCTGATCAGCGACGGCGGCGGCATCCCGTTCCGTGTGATCATCACCGCGGTCGACGTCAACGTCGTCACCCGGAGCCTCGCCCCGGCCGACGGCGCCCCACCCGTCGCCGACCGGATCGGCCACCCCGCAAGCGGCCCCGACGTCCCGGTCCCTGCAAGGCTCCGGGCGTCACCGAAGGCGCTGAGGCGGCTATGCCGCGCGGTGCAGTGCGTCCTTGTGCGCCGCCGCAAGCGCCTGCCCCGAGGTGGTGGCGAGGTCCGGCACGACACCCACGACTCGCTGGGGGAAGACGTACCCGGCCGTGATCCGGTCCAGGGCCAGGCCGATGATCTCCGTGTTGGTAGGTATGGTCACGGCCTCCACTCTTCGGCGAGGAGCCCGAGGACGGCCTCGTCCGCGAACTCGCCGCACACCCAGGCGGAGCGGCGGAGCGTTCCCTCCAGGGTGAAGCCGGCCCTGCGGGCGGCCGCGATCATCGGAGTGTTGTCGGCGAGGGTCTCCAGTTGCAGCCGGTGCAAGCCGCGTACCGCGAAGCCGTACTGGCAGAGCACCCTGACCACATCCGTGCCCAGGCCCCGGCCGCGCAGGCCCGGGCGCAGGGCGATCCCGAGGTGGGCGGTGCGGTTGTGGGTGTCGATTCCCCAGAGCACGGCCTCCCCGGCCAACTCCCCCGAGGCCAGCTCCAGTACGGAGAAGCAGGCCGCTTCCTCCGAGGGCGGGGTCAGCGCGTAGGGGGACTCTGCCGCGCCCGGCGAGATGGGCCGCCAGGGGCGGGAGTCGGCCCGGGATCGGACGGCGACGTCGTCGTACAGTTCGGTCTGCAGAACGGCTACGTCGCTCTCGTGGCGTGCGCGGAGGGCGATCTTGAGTCCTTGTATCATGTCACATTGTTATCAGGGCCGTGTCGGCCGCTCAACCGAATTGGACCCTCTCCGGCGCGTTGCACCGTCGCCGTCATCGGGAGTGCCGGAGAGGGGAGTTCGACCGGAGTCAGAGTGGCGGCAGGCGGCGGGCCAGGAGCTCCGCGCCGGTTCCGTTCAGGGTGCTGAACAGGACCGTCGTGCCGAGGGCGTCCACGCTGGGGGCGGTGGAGGCGCCGGGGCGCTGGCTGCCGTCGGCCGCCGTGCTGACGCGTTCGGTCCGGCCGGTCCACAGGTCGCGGCGGAAGACGTCCGCGACGCCGTTGGTGTCGCCGGGGACGAGGGCGGCGGAGTCGGAGGCGAAGTAGACCCAGCGGTCGTCGGCGGTCATGACGGCGGGCTGGGAGTCGACGGCGGAGACCGTGGTCACCGTGCCCGTGCGCAGGTCGCGGGCGTAGAGGCGGACCTGGACGACGTCCTGCTCGCGCTCGAAGACGCGGAAGAGGGCGTAGCGGCCGTCGGGGCTGAGGCGTCCGGCCTTGGCGGCGTCGCGCAGGGTGCCGGCGGCGTCGATGCTGGCGCCCTGGATCCGGCCGGTGCGCGCGTCGTAGGTGTAGAGCGGGAAGAGCTGCCGTGCGGGCGGGGGCTTGGTGGCGGCCGTGGCCGTTGTGGCCGTCGTGGGCGCGGTCGGCAGCAGGTTGGTCGCCTTGGAGCGGAAGGCGACGGTCTGGCCGTCGGCGCTGAGTGAGGGCTCGACCGAGCCGCCGTCGGCGGGGGCGCCGTCGCGGCCGGTGCTGACCAGACGGGTGGTGCCGGTCCGGCGGTCCGTCAGGTGGATGTTCTGGACGCCGGGCTGGACGCCGGGCTGGGTGCCGGGGGCGAGGTCGGAGCGGTCCGAGGTGTACGCGACGTACCGGCCGTCGGCGCTGATCGCCGGGTCGAGCGAGTTGCCGGCGCCGGTGCCCGCGCTGAGCGGTTCGGTGCGGCCGGTCCAGCGGTCGCGGACGTAGACGTCGAACCGGCCGCCGCCGTGCTGCCCCGGGACGACGTCGGCGGCGTTCGTGCTGAAGGCCACGTACCGGCCGTCGGCGCTGATCGCCGCCTGGTTGGTGGAGCCGTCGAGCTGGCCGCCGTCGTCGGCCACGCTCACCCGCTCGGTGTGCCCGGTCCACAGGTCGCGGACGAACACGTCGTACAGGCGGTTGGTGTCGCCGGGCACCAGGTTGGCGGCCAGCGAGGTGAAGAGGGCGTAGCGGCCGTCGGCGCTCAGGCCGAGCGGCTCCGACCAGTCGTCGGCCGGGGTGCCGTCGGGGGCGACGTTCACCGTGACGGTGCCCTCCGGGAGCGGCGCGGCCTGGGCCTGGGCCTGGACCTGGGCCGTGGTGGCGGCCAGGAGTGCGGCTGCCAGCACGCTGCCGGCCCGTACCGCCCACCGGCCGCGGGTCCTCGCGTTCGTCCGTTCCACCTGAACCGTCCTCCCCTTGCCTCGGGCCGTACCGCCTCCCGCCCCCGCCGGCCGGCTCGGGCCGAGCCAACCGCCCGGCCGTACCGGCGGTCAACGGGGCCGGACCGGTCATGGACACGATTTCGCCAACTCCCCTCCACCTCCCGACCACGGCGAATGCCGGTCCGGCCGGACCCGGTGGGCATGCCACCTGCGGGATCCGGGAGTTCGGGAATGACCGTTGACGAACCCTTTGCCGGAACGCGCTGGACGTGGCGGCCACGGTCCCGCACATCCGCGACCTCCAGCGGGACGTCCCCGCCGGCGGCCTGGATTCGTTCACGTGAAGTGGCAGCGTCCGGGCGGCTGTTGGGCGGATCAGGCTCCCCTGGAACCGATGATCCGGGGAACCGCAGAACCGCAGAACCGGAGAACCGGGGAACCGGGGAACCGGGAGGCGCCCTACCGGCGGACCGCCGAGACCAGTCCGCCGGGCTGCTCCTCGCGCTGCGCCGGGGTGCTGACCGGGCGGCCGTAGGCGGCGGCGCGCTCGCGCAGGGTGTGGCTGTCGGCCTCCCAGCCGTGCCCGGCCAGCCAGCGCACCGGGTCGTCGGGCATCTCCGAGACCCACATGGACGCCGCCGAGCCCGGCACCGCGTCCGCGCCGAAGCGCTCGATCACGCCGCGCGAGCCCAACGTCAGCCCCATCCGACTGCCTGCCGCCGACTGCGCGCTGATCCGGGCCAGCAGCAGCTCCACCGCGTCCTCGGGCAGATAGATCAGCAGTCCTTCGGCGATCCACACGGTCGGCGCGGCCGGGTCGTGCCCTGCGGCGGCCAGCGCGGCCGGCCAGTCCTCCCGCAGATCCGCCGCGACGGTGATCCGCTCGCAGCGTGCGACGGCCCGCTCCTGGCGCAGTACCGAGGCCTTGAAGTCCAGTGGCGCGGCGGTGTCGACCTCGAACAGCCGGGTGCCCTCGGGCCAGTCCATCCGGAAGGCGCGGCTGTCCATGCCGGCGCCGAGCAGCACGACCTGCCGGACCCCGGACGCGGAGGCCTGCCGCAACAGGTCGTCGAGGAACTTCGTCCTGATGACGATGGAGAACGACACGGCCAGTCGGCGGCGGCGCGCGGACTCGTCAGCGGGTGGCGGCGAGGAGGGCCACAGGCCGCCGGCGGTGGCGAAGGCCTGTGCCAGTGGGTCGCGGAACAACGCGTCCACCCGCGCGGTCTCCAGCGCCCGCACCCTGGCCACCCCCACCGCCGTGGCCCACACTCCCGACGGCTGCACCCGCTCCTGCTCATCAGTCACCGCGCCAGCCTAGATGATCGATCCCGAGGGGCCTGATGAGGGGAGCCGGGTTCACGCGCGGCCGGTCGCGCATGCGCGCACTGACCGCCGACCTTGAGTCGCTTCGGTCGCTTCGGTCGCTGACGAGTCGCTGCACCGGCCTCCGCACCGGCCTCCGGAACGGCGACCCGTCGCCGGGTCTCGATGACGACGCCCGGCAGGAGCACTACTCAGGGGCAGGGACGGGCCCGCCGGGACGGAAGCGCTCCACCCCGACGATGTGCCGCACCTTGAGCGGGCGCACGATCACCGCGACCCGCTGCTCACCGGGCATGGTCCACTCGAAGCGTTCGACGCCCAGGTACTTGCGGGCCAGCCGGTCCATCCGGTCACGCGCCTCCTCGCCCTCGACGAAGCGGGCCACCACGCCACTGATCTGCACGCGGTCGAAGGGGTCGGTGGCGTCCGCGTGCGAGAGGTAGACGCGCGGGTCGCGACGGAGGTTCTCCTCCTTCACCCGCCCCACCGAGGTGTTGAACGTCAGCTCCCCCTCGCCCTCCAGATCCACCCACATCGGGCTGACCTGCGGTGCTCCGTCGGCGAACACGGTGCCGACGTACCAGATGTTGGGTGCCCGCAGCCGGGCGCGGACGGCTTCGTCGAATGTCGCGGTCATCCGGGGAGGCTAGCAACCACGAAGGGGGCGGTTCGCTTCGAGTGAAGCCACGTTCGAGTGAGGCCGCGAGGGCGCGTCCTCCCGCCGGTCACCGTTCGGCCGACACCTCCCGCCGGGTCACCGCTCGGCCGGCACCTCCGGTTCGGAGGCGCCCGCCGGGGCTCCGCGCGAACCGAGGAGCTGCGCGACCGGATCGGCGCTGCCCGAGGCGCTCAGCTCCTGCACCAGCTCGCAGTTCCTGGCGATCCTGCTGGAGACCCATTCGCGCAGCCACTCGGACAGCTGCGGGAGCGGCAGGTCGGACGGGGCCAGCCCGGCGAGCACGCACCCGGTTGCCGCCGCTCCGCCGACGTTGACGACCACGTCCGGCAGGACGGTGTGGCCGGCCTCGCGCAGCAACCGGCGGGCGGGCGGGGTGCAGCTCAGGTTTCCGCCCTCGACCACCAGGCCGGCCCGGACCGCCGGCACCGCCTCCTCGTCGACCGCGGAGGCGGATGCCGCCAGCACCAGCACGTCGGCGTCGACGTGCAGCCACGTCTGGCCGGGCCCGTGGACGGTGACCCGGGTGGGCAGGCGGCTCCGGTCGATCGTGCCGTCGCTGCTGGTGAGCGCGGCGAGTTCGGCGACGGGCAGTCCGCGCTGGTCCTCGATGGTGCCCCGGACGTCGGCCACGGCCACCACCGAGTGGCCGTGGGCGGCCAGGTGGCCGGCCACCGCGCGCCCGACGGTGCCGAAGCCCTGGATCGCGATGCGCTGCGGGGTCCGCGCACCGGAGGCCCGTAGGGCCCCGAGCACCGCGACGGCCACGCCGAACCCGGTGATGTCGGCCATGTGGTCCCACAGTTCGGCCCAGTCGACGGTGAGACGGGTGGTGCCGGGGCGGCGGGTGACGTCGTACCCGGCGGCCTCGAAGGCGACCTGCCGGTCGGCGTAGGTGGTGCCCTGGTCGCACCCCAGGTACACCCCGCCGTGCAGCAGCGGGGCCGCGGCGCGGCCGAACCCCCGCATCACCGCCCGCCGTTCGACGGTGGCGCCCGGATCGGGTGCGATGCCGGCCTTGGCGCCACCGATGGGCAGGCCGACCAGTGCCAGCTTGTGGGTCATCGCCCTGGCGAGCCCGGTCAGCTCCTGTTCGGTCACCGTCCGGGTCATCCTGGTGCCGCCCAGGGCCAGGCCGTCGACCATGGAGTCGACGACGACCCAGCCCCGGGCCTGGCACCCCGGGAGGTTCAGGGTGGTGGAGAGCAGGGGCTCGGCCACCGGGCGTGCGCCGTGCGGTGCGAGCGTCCGGTTCACTGCGCACCGCCCTCCGGGACGGACCGCAGGCGCAGGCTGCGGGGGCGCATGTCGGTCCACACGTGTTCGATGTGCGCGAGGCATTCGTCCTTCGCGCCCCGGACGCCGACCTCGCGCCAGCCCGCCGGCGACTCGCGGTCGGCGGACCAGATCGAGTACTGCTCCTCGTCGTTGACGACGACCTTCCACTGCTCGGATGCTTCGCTGGTCATGCCGTTACCTCCAGATGTCGGTGGTCGGGGGGTCCGCCGGGCGGCGGACGGGTGGAGCCGGTTCGCGGCCGGCGTCGAGACGGGTGCCAAGACGGGAGTCGAGGTGGGTGCCAAGACGGGAGTCGAGGTGGGTGCCAAGACGGGAGTCGAGGTGGGTGCCAAGACGGGAGTCGAGGTGGGTGTCGAGGCCGTCCAGCCATTGCGGAAGGCTGGCGGCGCGCAGGAGGCCCGTTCCGATGAGTACACCTGCGAAGCCCTCACCGAGCAGGCGGGCGGCGTCATCGGGGCAGCGGATGGCCCCGGCACTCACCGGGCACCGGGTGCCGCTGCCCAGCACCGCGGGCAGGAGCGACGAGCTTCGCCCGAGGTCGCCCGCGCCGCGTTCGCGGGTGGCGATGTCCTTGTTGTTCACCGCGACCACGCACTCCTCGGCGCGCGGCACGCGGCTGATCTCCTCCTCGGTGGTGACCTCGACGAACGGCGTCAGGCCCAGGCTCAGGCCGAGCTCGACCAGATGGCCCAGGGTGGCGCGCGGCAGCAGCGCGGCGGTGAGCAGGACCGCGGACGCGCCGCTCTCGCGGGCCTGGTGCAGTTGGCTCCGGCGGGTGATGAAGTCCTTCTGCAGCACGGGCAGGTCCGTTGCCGCCACGACCTCGTGCAGCAGGTCCGGGGTGCCGCCGAACCACCGGCCGGTCACCACGGACAGGCACGGTGCGCCGACGTCCTGGTAGTCGGCGACCAGCCGGGCGGCCGACCTGTCACCGAACAGGTCGTGCCCGGCGGCGTCCTGCCGTTTGAGCTCCATGATCACCGGTCGGCGGGCGTCCAGCAGCGCCTCGATGAACGCGGCCGTCATCTAGGCCCTCGCTTTCGGATCACGCCAGCCGCGCCGTACGGCCGTGACCCGGTCGGCGCTCAGTCGTCCGTCGCCGTCCCTGGCCGCCGTGTCCACGTCGATGCCCAGGAACAGGGGGTGGTCCAGCACCGCCCGGTAGTCCTCCCGGTTGTCGGCCGAGATGCCGCCGGCCAGCAGGAAGGGCCGCGAGAGGCGGTCCGCGATCTCGATGACGGCCCCGCAGTCCGCCGGTTGCCCGGTGCTGCCGATCCGGCCGTCTCCGGCGACCGCGTCCAGCAGGAAGAGGTCCGTTCCGGCCCGCTCGTACGCCGCGATCAGGGACCGCTCCGCGCGGGTGTCCGTGCCGAGGTGCAGCACCTTGACCACGGTGAGGTCCGTGGTGCCCTTCAGGGCGCGGACCAGGCCCGGCGGCTGGTAGCCGTGCAGTTGGACCCACCGGACCCGGGCCGCGGCCGTCGCCGCGCGCAGCGTCTCGGCGTCGTTGAGGAAGGTCACGAGGACCGGATGCATGCGCGCCGTTCGGTGTACGGCGTCGGCGAGGGAGGCGAGTTGACTGAGCGTCAGGTCGGCACGGCCGCCTGGGACGCCGTGCCACAGGCCGACGAAGTCGGCTCCGGCGCTGTCGAGCGATGCCACGTCCTCGGCCGAGGCGGCTCCGCAGATCTTGACCAGCATCAGGTGTCACAACCCCAACATGGCGGCGATGCGGTTGCGTTGGATCTCCGACGTGCCCGAGTAGATCGGGCCGGCGACCGCGTCGCGCACGTCCTTCTCCAGTCCGTACTCGGCCAGGTACCCGCTGCCACCGAAGATCTGCACGGCGGCCAGTGCGGAGGAGAGGTTGCTCTCGCTGGCGAGGACCTTGCTGACGGCGATGTCCCTCGTGACGTTCTCGCCCTCCGTCAGCCGGACGGCCGTGTCGTAGAGCCACTTCCGCGCGGTGTCCAAGCCGATGCTCATGTCCACGAGCTTGTGGGAGATCGACTGGTACGAGCCGATCGGACTGCCGAACTGGACGCGCTCCTTGGCGTACTCGACGCAGCGGTCGAGCCGGTAGCGCATCTGCCCGGTGTTGATGACGAAGGAGCAGAGGATCTCCCACTTCATCACGTGGTCCAGGACCAGGAACCCTGATCCGACCCGGCCGATCACGGCGGATGCGGGGATCCGGCAGTCGTCGAAGTGCAGTTCGCCCAGCGGCGCCGTCCGCAGCCCCATGGTGGCGACGGGCGGCCCGACGACGAGCCCCGGGGTGTCCCGCTCCACGACGAAGGCGGTGATGCTGAGCGGGCCGGCCTTCGGGTGGGTGCGCGCGTAGACCACGAACACGTCGGCCACCGGGCCGTTGGTGATGAAGGCCTTGCCGCCCCGCAGCACGAAGCCGTCGCCCTCGCGGGTGGCCGTGGTCCTCATCGCCAGCGCGTCGGAGCCGCTCTCGGTCTCGCTGATCGCGTGCGCCCCGATCGTCTCTCCCGAGCAGATCCCCGGCAGGTGGCGCGCCTTGAGCTCCGGCGAGCCGAACCGTTGCAGCGGGACTCCGACGCTGACCAGGTGGGTGGCGACCGAGAAGTTCAGTCCGCCGTCACGGCACCCGGTGCCGAGTTGTTCGAGCACGTGCATGGTGGTGAGTAGGTCCTGGCCCAGCCCGCCCCACTGCTCGTCGAACGGCAGGCCGAGGATTCCGGACCGCTGGATCAGCTTCCACTTGTCCCACGGGAAGGCGCCTTCCGCGTCCCCTTCGAGATGGCCCGAGCTGAGTTCCTCGCACCACTGGGCGATGCCCTCGCCCAGAGCGATCTGGTCGGCGTTCCAGCTGATCATCTGTCAGTCCTGTTAGTACTCGGAGAAATCGGTCGAGTCCAGGTTGTGGCGTTCGTCGCCGCGCAACGCGGGCGAGAACACGCACACCAGGCGGAGGTCCGCGTCCTGGTCCGCGATCAGGAAGTGGGCGTCGTGCAGGTCGAGCGCGTACAGCGTGCCCGGCTCGATCGGGTGGGACGTGCCGTCGGCGTTCACGACCTGCCCCGTTCCCTCGATGCAGTAGCAGGCCTCCAGATGACGGCGGTACTCCAGCCTCGACTTGGTGCCGGCGCGGACGGTGGTGTCCGTCATCGTGTAGCCCAGGCCGTCGGATTCGAGAAGGAACCTGCGGCTGAGCCCGTTGCCCCAGTCCACGGTGGTCACCTCGTCAAGGCGTCGGACGATCATCGGGTGTGCCTCCTAGCGGTTTGCCGAATCAGCGGTTTGCCGAATGAGCGGCTTGTTGAGTGAGCGGTTTGCTGAATGAGCAGTTTGTTGAGTGAGCGGCTTGCCGAATCAGCGGTTTGCTGAGTACGGCGAAACGGTCTGTACGAAGGTGTGGAACTCCTCGACCACGTCGGCCCCTGCGGCGAGGGCGTGCTCGATCCGGGCGACCCCGGCGCTGCCCACGACCGCGGCGTCGGCGCCGAGGCCGTGCAGCAGGTCGATGTCCGCCCGGGAGCGGACGCCGAATCCGACGGCGATCGGTACGGCGGTCGTCCTGCGCAGTGCGGCCAGCGCGTCGGCCAGCTCCTGGCGGTCGGCCGTGAGCTCGCCGCCGCTGCGGCCGTAGTGGGCCACCAGGTACAGGTACGCGGTGGCGGACTCGGCGGCTGCGGCCTTCACCTCGGCCGTCGACGCGGCGTAGCAGGTGGCGACCACGGGCAGCCCCGCCTCCTGCACCGCTTCGAGGTAGCCGGCCCGTAGCCGCGGCGGCAGGCCGTGGACCAGCAGGCCGTCGACGCCCGAGTCGGCGACCCGCCGGACGAAGCCGGGCACGGTCAGGCCTCTGACCGTGTGGCTCCAGTCGGCCAGCAGCGCCACCCGCAGGTGGCGCAGCCGGGGCAGGATCCCGCTGAGGAGTCCGAGCACCTCGTCGAGTCCGACGCCGTCGGCCAGGGCCCGCTGCGCCGATCGGCGGATGACCGGCCCGTCGGTGACCGAGTGGGGGAAGGGCACCGCCAGCTCCAGGCAGTCCACGCGGCAGTCGTCGAGCATCCGCATGACGTCGGCCAGGACGGGCAGCGGGGGATCTCCGGCGTTGAGGAACATCGCCAGGCCGGGCTGGTCCGGTGGCCGGCGTGCGAAGAACCCGCTCACCGCGCACGCGCCGTGGTGATCACGCGGCGCGCCGGGTGCGCGCGCAAGCGGTCGACGAGGTCGCGGGCGGCGTCGCTGCGGAGGGCGTCGTCGGCCGCCCTGATCGCCTCCGGCCAGCCGTCGATCAGCCCGCTCGCGACGGCCAGGGCGGCGGCGTTCAGGCAGACGGTCCGCGTTGCGAGAGCCGTCCCGGCTCCGGAGAGCACGCCGAGGAAGTGGTCGACCACGTCCTCGCCCTCGCTGGTCGGCCGTAGTCCGGCGATCGGGTCGGTGCCGCTTGCGGGAGTCCCGGGAGCCTCGGCCCGCAGTCGGATCGCGTCGGTGCCGTCATTGGTGAGGACGACGTTGTCGACGGAGCTGACGAGCTCGTCGACTCCCAGCTCGTTGGAGCACAGCCAGATCCTCCGGTCGGCAACGGTGGCGGCGACCTGGCCCAGAGTCGGCAGCAGCGAATGGTCCGAGACACCGACGAGCTGGGCGGAGACCGGCACCGCAGCCAGGAAGGGGCCGACGGAGTTGATGAATCCGCCGATCATCCGCAGGTCCATCGGCACGATGCTCCGGGCCAGCAGTGCCACCTCCCGCGGGTAGACGAAGTTCCCCGGGAAGGCGATGCCGAAGCGTTCCAGCAGGGCGTCGGTCTGCTCGTAGGAGGTGGTCGTTCCGATACCGAGGCGGTCGAGCAGGTCGTGGGAGCCGCAGGTGCTCGTGTAGGCGCGGGATCCCGTCTTGACGATGCGCACGCCCAGGGCGGCGGCGACGAACGCCGCCGCGGTGGAGATGTTGAACGTGGCCGGCCCGCCTCCGGTGCCGACGATGTTGGCCGTGCGGTCCAGCCGCGCGGTGACGGCCGGCCGGCGCTCGTCCAGCGAGCGGAGCATGGCGACCAGCGTGTCCCGATCGGGCATCCGGGTGGACAGCGAGGACAGCAGCGCCACCGTCTCGCCGGAGCGGAGGGCGCCGTCACGCAGCTGGTCCCAGAAGGACCCCCACATCTCCTGGTCGACGACGGCGCGGTCCCGGTCGATCAGCGCTCGCAGCACCTCGTGCATGGCTAGTGGGCGTCCGTCCGGTGCTGCTGGGCCTGCTCGATGAACCTGCTGATCGAGCCGACCGAGCGGAAGCTGTCCGGGTCGAGGTCGAGGTCGATCTCCTCGACGCGCAGGTCGAAGCAGTCCTCGAGCCAGGCTATCGTCTTGAGCAGGCCGAGGCTGTCGATGACCCCGCCGTCCACGAGGTCGTAGTCGGAGTCCAGTTCGTTCGCGCCGACGTCCGGCAGGAACTCCTCGATGATGAACTGCGTGACTACCGCGGCGTGTTTCACGTGGCCGTTCCTTCGTTTGGCTGGGACGGGGAGCAGGCGGGCTGGAGGGGCGTGCGGTCGATCTTTCCGGTGGACGTCCTGGGCAGCGGGTCGTCCACGATCAGCAGGGTCGAGGGGACGGCGGTGAGCGGAAGCCGTTGTGCGCAGTGCCGGCGCAGCGCCAGCGAGTTCAGCCGGCTGTCCGGGGCGCGGCGGACCACGCTGCGCAGCAGGCGGCCGGCCACCGGGTCGGGCACGGTCACCACGGCCGCCTCGACGACGTCGGGATGGTCGAGCAGCACCTGCTCGACCTCGTGGGTGTTGACCCGCACGCCGCGGACCTTGACCTGGTGGTCGTTGCGGCCTTCCAGGGTGATGCGGCCGTCCCGGTCACGCCGCACGAGGTCGCCGCTGCGGAAGTAGCGCCGCGCCTCCCCGTCGTGGTGGTGGGTCGCGAACCTGTCCGCGTCCTGCTCCCGGTCCAGGTAGCCGTCGGTCTGGAACGGCGTCGCGACGTGGAGCTCGCCGGTCCCCGGCCCGGTCACGATCCCGCCGTCGGCACCGACGACCACCGCGTGGACTCCGGGCAGCGGGCGTCCGATCGGCACCGGGCCGTCCGCCGGCTCGGTGCCGTCGACCTCGTGCAGGAAGCTGTCGTTGGTCTCGGTACAGCCGTAGATGTTGTAGAACCGCGCGCCGGTGAACAGCTGCGGGAGTTCGGCCAGGCAGCGGGCGGGCATGCTGTCGCCGGTGAAGACGACGTGCTCGACGGTGTCGAGCCGCCGGCCGCTCCCGGCGGCCGCGTCGACCAGCAGCCGGTAGAACATCGGTACCGCCTGGACGAGTTGGACCGCGTGGCGGGACACGAGGTCCAGCAGGTAGCCCGGCTGGGTGGCCCGGGCCGGATCGACCAGGACGACGCGGCCGCCGTACTTGAGCGTGGTCCAGATGTCCAGCAGGCACAGGTCGAAGGTGAGCGGGGCGTAGTTGAGGACCGTCGTTCCCCGGCGGACGCCGAACCGCTCGCCGGCCCAGGTGGTGAAGCGGTCCACCGCCCCCGTGCTCAGTGGCACGATCTTCGGCCGCCCGGTGGAACCGGAGGTGGTGAACATGAAGGAGACGTCGGCGGGCTCCGTACGGCGCGGCGCCTCCGGTTCCGCCGGCCGGTCCGGGGCGCCCGGCCCGGGTCCGGGCGCCCGGGGGCTCTCCGGTGACAGGACGTGCCGGATTCCGGCCTGCTCGACCAACGTGTGGGGCGTCCTCCCCTCCGGCGTGGGCGCCGGCAGCAGCAGGAAGCGCCGCCCTTCCAGCAGGCAGGCGAGCATCAGGGCGATCGTCGAGGGCGACTTGGCGGCCGGGATGCCGACCGGCTCGTCCCCGCCCGGGGCGAGCCGGGCGATCCGGACGCGCTCCCGCTCCGCCAGCTGGTGGAGTTCACGGTAGGTCGTCTCTTCTCCGCGCCATATCAGCGCCGGATCACCGGGGTGGCCGGTGGCGTGCGAGACGAATGAACCCACCAGACTCTGCTGCTGCATCACGACTTCTCCGAGTTCATGCAACGGGGTGGGTTCATATACAACGGATGAGTTCATGCAGCGGGTTCACCGATCTTATTCGGAACAATGAAGGCCCGGCATGAAAGGGGCCCACCCGGCCGTCCCCTGGAGACAGAAGAATTATCACGTGGTGCCCGTCCACGGAAGTGGGGTGCACGATCCGAGCCATGACGGCACGTCAGAGAGGGTGTCACGGCCGGCCGCGCCGATGCTAGCCGTCGAGCGTGTTCGATCTACATAAGGATTCCGGTGGACTGGCGTAAATATTGTCTTGATGCCTGCAACCCCGTTCTCGATCTTGCGGAGTGAGACGGGAGCCACCTAGTATCCGCCGTACTGTTCGCCAAGTAGCGAATCGGCGAGGGGATTTCCGGGGCGTTGAAGCGTTCCCGATCGCCGTGAAAGGTGGATCCGTCATGCCTGGTCCCGATCGGCGCGCGCACGCTCCGACCCTGTTGTCCTTCGCCCAGCAACGGCTGTGGTTCCTCGACCGGCTGCGGCCGGGCCGGCCGGACCACAACGTCCCGACCGCGGTACGCCTGCGCGGACGACTGGACCAGGGGGCGCTCACCCGGGCGCTGACCGAAGTCGTGCGGCGCCACGAGGTGTTGCGCGGCAGGATCGTCGACACCGAGGACGGCCCGCGCCACGCCGCGGAGCCGGTCGAGACCTTCGTGCCGACGATCACCGATCTGACGCACACCCCCGCGGAGCAGGCCTGGCAGCGGGCCCGGGAGCTGGTGGCCGCCGATCTGGCGACCCCGTTCGACCTCGGGACCGCTCCGATGCTGCGGGCCCGACTGATCCGCATCGCCCCCGACGACCATCTGCTGCTCCTGGTGATCCACCACATCGCCTGCGACGGCTGGTCGCTGTCGGTGCTGTGGCAGGAGTTCTCCGCCGGATACGCCGCCGCCGTCGACGGCCGGCCGATCGCCCTGGCGGACCTGCCCGTCCAGTACGCCGACTTCGCCGACTGGCAACGGAGCCATCAGGCCGGAACGGCGATGCTGGACCAACTCGCCTACTGGCGCGAGCACTTGGCCGACCTGAGCCCGTCGGTGATCCCGACGGACCGAACCCGCCCCGCGGTGTGGTCAGGCCGGGGCGACCAGGTCGAGATCGAGATCCCGGCGGAACTCGCCGAGCGAATACGCACACTGGGGCGCGCCCACGAGGTGACGCCGTTCATGACGCTGCTGGCCGCCTTCCAGGTCCTGCTCGCGCGTTGCACGGGACAGGCCGACGTGACGGTGGGGACGCCGATCTCCGGGCGGACCCGGATCGAGGTGGAGCCGCTGGTCGGCTTCTTCGTCAACACGCTCGTCCTGCGCACCGACCTGTCGGGCGACCCCGGCTTCACCGACGTGCTCGCCCGGGTGCGGCGGTGCGCGGTGGAGGCCTACGCCCACCAGGACGTCCCCTTCGAGCGGCTGGTGCAGGAGCTGCGGCCCGAACGCGACCTCGGCCAACACCCGCTGTTCACGGTCATGTTCCAGCTGGAGGAGCCGCCCGCGCTCCCGTCCGGCCTTCCGGGGGTCGAGGTGAGTGACCACCAGATGCCGAACGACGTGGCGAAGTTCGACATCGAGGTCTCCATGACGGACGGCGGCGATCGCTTCACCGGCGTCATCCGCTACGCCGCCGACCTCTTCGACCGCGACACGGTGCGGCAACTCTCCGAGGGTTTCCGGGTGTTGCTCGACCAGCTCGTCGACAGCCCCGAACGGCCGATCTCGGCGTGGGAGACCCCTCCCGGCTTCCGCGTGAGCCGCCCCGCTCCCGCCACCAGGAGCGAGACGGCCAGCGAGCCCGCCACCGAGACCGAACCCGAGCCCGCCACCGAGACCGAACCCGAGCCCGCCACCGAGACCGAACCCGAGTCCGCCACCGAGACCGGGCCCGCCACCGAGACCGAGCTCCTCGTGCTGGAGACCTGGGCCGAGGTGCTCGGTGTCACCCCGGACGGCGTGGACAGCGACTTCTTCGAGCTGGGCGGCCATTCGCTCCTCGCGTCGAAGGTCATGTCCCGACTGGGCCGGGCACTCGACCTCGAACTGCCCGTCGCCCTGCTCTTCTACCACCCGACCGTCGCCGAACTCGCCGACGGCATCGACGCGGCGTTGCTGGCGGACCTCGGTGCCGCCGCCGAAGCGGAACCGCTTCCCGCCGGAAAGGCCCGTCACCCGTGAAGGCACAGCACAGTCGCCCCGAGCCCGGCCGGCCGACCGGTTCCGCGCCCGGAGCCGCCCCGTCGGCCGGTTCCACGCCGGCCGCCACCCGGGCCCTGCTCGACCAACGCGTCCGCGCGGCCCGGAGCAGGGCCGCCGAGGGCGAGCCGGAGGCCGCGATCCCGCCCCGTCCGGCGGGTGCGCAGGTGACGTCGTTCACCCAGGAACGCATGTGGCTGGTCGAGCGGCTGTCCGACGGCCCCGCGATGTACAACGTCCACGAGGTCTTCCGGCTGCACGGCCCGCTGGACGTGGCCGCCCTCGGCCACAGCCTCACCGAGCTGGTGCGGCGCCACGAAGTCCTGCGCACCGCCTTCCCCGAGCGGGACGGGCTCCCCAGCCCCTCGGTCGAGCCGGCCCGGCCGCTCGACCTGCCCGTCACGGACCTCCGGACCGAGCCCGCGGAACGCCGGACGCGGCTGGCCCTCGATCTCGTTCAGTCCGAGATCCTGCGCCCGTTCGACCTGGCCGCCGCCCCGCTGCTGCGCGCATCACTGCTGCGGGTCGGCGAGGACGAACACGTCCTGGTGGTGGTCGTCCACCACATCGCCGTCGACGGCTGGTCGATGCCGCTGCTGTGGGACGACCTGTCGGCGATGTACCGGAGCCGGCTGGAAGGCCGCGAGCACGAGCTGCCCCCCTTGCGGATCCAGTACGCGGACTTCGCCCACTGGCAGCGGGCCCGGCTGTCCGGCGACCGCCTGCGGCGCCAACTGGACTACTGGAGCGCACAGCTGTCCGGGCTGTCGCCGCTGGACCTGCCCACCGACCGCCCGCGCGGACCGGTCCGCGCGGGCCGGGGCGAGCGGATCACCTTCACGGTGCCCGAGGAACTGGCCGACCGGTTGCGGCTGCTGGGTCGGCGGCACGGCGCGACGATGTTCATGACGCTGCTCGCCGCGTTCCAGGCCCTGCTCGCCCGCTACAGCGGGCAGTCCGACGTGGCGGTCGGCACACCGGTCGCGGGCCGGACCCGTCCGGAACTCGATCCGCTGGTGGGCTCGTTCATCAACACCGTGGTCATCCGCACCGACCTCGCGGACGACCCGAGCTTCGCCGAACTGCTCGACCGGGTCCGCAGCACCGCCGTGGACGCCTACGCGCACCAGGACCTGCCGTTCGAACGGCTGGTGCAGGAATTGCGGCCGGCCCGCGGTCTCGACCGCAACCCGCTGTTCCAGGTGATGTTCGCCGGCCTGTCCGACCCGGCCGCCGCCCTCCGGCTGGTGGGGACGGAGGTCGAACAGATCGAGGTCGACAACGGCACGGCCAAGGTCGACCTCAGCCTGGTGATAGCCGACCGGCCGACGGGCGCGACCGGGGCAGCCGGCACCACCGGGACCGTGGCCTTCGACACCGATCTGTTCGACCGCGCGAGCGTGGAACGGCTGGTCGGCCACTACCTGCGGCTGCTGGACGCCGCGGCCGGCGATCCCGACCGTCCCGTCTCGCGCCTGGACCTGCTCACCGAGGCCGAGCGCGAAGCGCTGCTGGTGGCCGCCAACGCCACCGACCAACCCTTCCCCGCGGACCTCTGCGTCCACGAGCTGGTCGAGGAGCAGGCCCGGCTGACCCCCGACGCGGTGGCGGTCCGCTGCGGCGCCCAGCGGCTGACCTACCGGGAACTCGACCACCGGGCCAACCAGTTGGCCCGGCACCTGCGAGCCCGGGGAGCGCGGCCGGAACACCTGGTCGGCGTGTGCCTGCCGCGCTCGGCGGACCTGGTCGTGGCCCTGCTGGCCGTCCTCAAGTCGGGCGCCGCCTACCTGCCGCTGGACCCGGACCTCCCGGCGCAGCGCATGTCGTTCATGCTCGCCGACGCCGAAGTGCCGCTGCTGCTCACCCAGCGCTCCCTGGCCGACCGGCTGCCGCGGCACGGCGCCGCGACGGTGTGGACGGACGACGAGGCCGGGCTCATCGCGGCCCTGCCCGGGGACCGGCTGCCGCCGCTCGCGACGCCCGCCAACCTGGCGTACTCGATCTACACCTCCGGTTCGACCGGCCGCCCCAAGGCCGTGCTGGTCCCGCACGAGGGCGTGGTCAACTACCTGGTGGTCCGCGGCCGACAGCTGGACCTCGGCGGGGACGATGTCGTCGCCTCGGTGGCCTCGATCTCCTTCGACGTCATCGTCCCCCAGGTGCTCATGCCCCTGGCCTGGGGCGCGAGCGTGGTGATCGCCCCGTCGGAGGTCGCGGTCGACGGCCCGCGCCTGACGGAGATGATGCGCGAGTTCGGCGTCACCACGCTCATGGCCACACCGGCCACCTGGCTCCTGCTGCTGGACGGCGGATGGCAGGGCGGCCGGTTCCAGGCGATCTGCGTGGGCGAACCGCTCCAGCCCGCCCTGGCCCGGCGGCTCCTCGACCGGGTCTCCACGCTGTGGAACGGCTACGGTCCCACCGAGGCGTCCGTCGGCTGCGTCACCCGGCGCGTGGACGCCGACCGGGACCTGGCCCGGCCGGGAGGGTCCGTGCCGATCGGCCGGCCGCTCGGCAACCTCCGGATCTACCTGCTGGACCCGGCCGGCGCCCCGGTGCCCGTCGGCGTACCGGGCGAGATCCACATCGGCGGGGTCGGCGTCACCCGCGGGTACGCCAACCGGCCGGGGCTGACCGCCGAGCGCTTCGTGCCCGATCCGTTCGGTGTCGACGGCGGCCGGCTGTACCGGACCGGCGACCTGGCGCGGTACCTGCCGGACGGCAGCCTGGTCTTCCTGGGCCGCACCGACGAGCAGGTGAAGATCCGGGGCTACCGCATCGAGCTGGGCGAGATCGAGGCCGCGCTGTGCGCGCAGCCCGGTGTCGCCAGGGCCACGGTGACGGTGCGGGGCACCGGGACGGACGCCGAACTGGCCGGCTACCTGGTGTGGCAGGACCGGCCCGGTGACCTGGCGGTCCTGCGGCGCTCCCTGCGCGAGACCCTGCCCGAGTTCATGGTGCCCACGACGCTGACCGCACTCGACCGGATCCCGTTGACCACGAACGGCAAGGTGGACCGCGGGGCCCTGCCCGAGCCCGCCCGCCACGGCCACGAGGCGGGTGCGCTACCGCCGCGGGACCTGCTGGAACTCCTGATGACCAGGATCTGGGAGCGTGTGCTGGGCACCCCGCGGGTCGGCGTCCGGGACGACTTCTTCGCGCTGGGCGGGCATTCGCTCAGGGCGGTCGAACTCGTGGAGGCGATCCGGCGGGAGTGGGGGGTCACCGTGCCGCTGAACACGGTGTTCCGCCATCCCACCGTCGAGGGTCTGTGCGCGGAACTGCCCAACGCCTCGCAGGCCCTGCGCCGGCTCGTGGTTCCGCTGGCCGAAGGAGATCACCGCAGGGCGCCGCTGATCCTGGTGCACCCGCAGAGCGGCGACGTGTGCTCCTTCCTCCACCTGGCCGAGCACCTCACCGAACACCTGGCCGAGCACCCCGCCGAGCACCCCGTCGAACCGCTCGCCGGCGGCCGGCCCGTCTACGGCCTGGAGGCCGTCGGCTACAACACCGAGGAGCCGCCACTGGCCACCGTCGAGGAGCAGGCGCAGCGCTACCTGCGGGAGCTGCGGTCCGTCCTGCCCGACGGCCCGTACCTGCTGGCCGGCTGGTCCTTCGGCGGGCTGGTCGCCTTCGAGATGGCCCGCCTGCTGGAGGAGGAGGGGAACCCCCCGGGATTCCTCGGGATCATCGACGTCGGAGCGCCCGCGTCCACCGACGGATCCACCGACGGATCCACCGACGGCTCCACCGGCGGATCCACCGAGTCCGACCACGGGCCCACCGACGGGCCCGGCGGCCACGACGCGCACGGGACGGCCCGGTTCGCGCTCGCCTCCGGGCTGCCCACCGGAGCCGTCGGAGAGCTCCACGAGCTCGACGAGCAGGACGCCCTCTCCCTGCTGCTCCACGACGCGCACGCCGGCGAGCGCCTTCCCCTGCGGGTGCGCACCGAACAACTGCGGCGCATGGTAAGGGTCTTCACCACCAACGGCGACGCCGCCCGACGCTACCGGTCGACCGCGCGGCTGCGGACACCGATCCACCTGTTCACGAGCGCCGAGGCGCACCCCGTGCTCGCCGCCCCGGTCGTGGTCCCCGCCCGGTGGCGCGACCGCACGCAGGGGGCGTTGAGCGTGGTCGAGGTGCCCGGCAACCACCACGACATGCTGTCGCCGCCCCACGCCGCACCCTTCGCCGACGCCCTGTCGGCCGTCCTGGAGGAGCTCGGATGAGCGACGGACACGAGCTGCCGTTGTCGTCGGCGCAGTCCGGCATCTGGTTCGCCCACCACCTGCGCCCCGGCAGCCCCGTCTACAACACCGGTGAGTACGTGGACATCCCCGGGCCGATCGACCCGGAGCTGTTCGAGACGGCCGTGCGGCGCGTGGTGGACGAGACCGAGTCCCTGCGCGTTCGCCTCACCGACGGTGCCGAGGGCCCCCGGCAGGTCGTCACCCCGTCGCCCGACTGGTCGATGGACCACGTCGACCTCACCTCGACACCGGATCCGCTGCGGGCGGCCGAGCGCTGGATGCGCGCCGACCTGTCCACACCGGTCGGGCTCACCCGGGACCCGCTGTTCCGCCAGGCCCTGTTCGCCGTCGCGCCGGACCGCTTCCTCTGGTACCAGCGCGTCCACCACATCGTGGTCGACGGCTTCAGCATGTCGCTCATCGCGCGCCGCGTCGCCAAGACCTACACCGGACTGGTCGAGGGCAGGGGAGGGGCAGGACCGGCCTTCGGGCCGCTGAGCCTCCTGCTGGCGCACGACGCCGCCTACCACGCGTCGGAACAGCCCGGACAGGACCGGGCGTTCTGGGCGGCCCGGCTGGCCGGCCGGCCGGATCCCGTCAGCCTCGCCAGCCGCTCGGCGGCCGCCTCGGACGGCTTCCTGCGCCGTACCAGCACCCTCGACGCGCCCACCGTCGCGGCGCTGCGGCGGGCCGCGCGGCCCGCCGGGGCGAGCTGGCCCACCGCCTTCACCGCAACGGTCGCCGCGTACCTCCACCGCCTCAGCGGCGAACGGGACATCGTGCTCAGCATGCCGGTGACCGGGCGCACCGGCTCCTCCGTGCAGGCCGTCCCCGGCATGGTGGCGAACGTGGTGCCGCTGCGGCTGCGCGTGCACCCGGAACAGGGTCTGTCCGCACTCGCGCGACAGGCGGCCGAGGAGGTCGCCGCCCTGCGCGGGCACCAGCGCCACCGCAGCGAGGACCTGCGCAGGGAACTGGATCCGGCCCGGTCGGAGCGGGTCCTGTTCGGACCCCTCGTCAACATCATGTCCTTCTACTACCACCTGGACTTCGCGGGCGTCCGGGCCACCGTGCACAACCTGTCCAACGGGCCGGTCGAGGACCTCTCGTTCTCCGTCTACGACCGCTCCGACGGCACCGCGCCCCGGCTCGACGTCGACGCGAACCCCGCGCTCTACTCCGAGGCCGAACTCACCGCCCACCAGCAGCGGTTCCTCCGGTTCCTGGACGCGGTGGCCGCCGACCCGGACCGGCCGATCGGCCGGCCCGACCTCCTCACCCCCGAGGAACGGCAGCGGACCGTCGTGGCCGTCAACCGCACCACGCAGCCGCTGCCGCACCCGACGGTGCCGCTGGCCTTCGCGGCCGAGGCCGCGCGCACGCCCGATGCGCCCGCCGTCGTGTGCGGCGAAACCACCCTGTCCTACGCGGAGTTGAACGACCGGGCCAACCGGCTGGCCCACCGGCTCATCGCCCTGGGCGTCCGCTGCGACAGCACGGTGGCCGTGCTCATGGAACGCTCCGCCGACGTGGTGGTGTCGGTCCTGGCGATCAGCAAGGCCGGCGGCGCCTACGTACCGCTGGACACCCGGGCCCCGACGGCCCGCCTGCGCCGCGTCCTGGACGACACCGGGGCGGCGGTGCTGCTCACCCACCGGGCCACCCTGGACGACGCACTGTCCCACGGCACCCCGGTCGTCGTCGTCGACACCGACCCCGGACTCGCCGACGAGCCGGCCACCGACCCCGTCGTGCCGCTGCGCCCGGACCACCTGGCGTGCGTCCTGTACACCTCCGGGTCCACGGGCACGCCGAAGGGGGTGGCCCTGACCCACCGCAACGTCATCAGCCTGACCGCGCAACGCTGTTGGCGCGAAGAGGACGGCCCGCGGGTCCTCGCACACTCCCCGCACGCCTTCGACGCCTCGACCTACGAGTGGTGGGTGCCGCTGCTCAACGGGGGCCGGGTCGTCGTGGCCCCGCCCGGCGAGCTGGCGCTCGCGGACCTCCACCGGCTCATCGTCGACCACCGGGTCGGGGCGCTGTGGCTGACGGCCGGGCTGTTCCGGGTGTTCGCCGAGGAGTCACCCGGCACGCTGGCCGGGGTCGGCCAGGTGTGGACCGGCGGTGACATCGTGCCGGCCGATGCCGTCCGGCGCGTCCTGGCACGGTGTCCGGACTCCGTGGTGGTCGCCGGGTACGGCCCGACCGAGGCCACCACGTTCACCACGCGCAGGGTGCTGCGCCCCGGCCGGCCCGTGCCCGACGTCGTCCCCCTCGGCCGACCGGTGGACAACAGGCGGGTGTACGTCCTGGACGAGGCGCTGTCGCCGGTGCCGCCGGGGGTGGCCGGCGTGCTGTACGTCGCCGGTGCGGGCGTGGCGCGCGGGTACCTGAACGACCCCCGCCGCACGGCCGGCCAGTTCCTGCCGTGCCCCTTCGGCGACCCGGGCGAGCGGATGTACCGCACGGGCGACGTCGTCCGCTGGAACGCCGAGGGGGAACTCGAGTTCCTCGGCCGCGCGGACGAGCAGGTCAAGCTCCACGGCTTCCGCATCGAGCTGGGCGAGATCGAGGCGGTGCTGGCCGGGCACCCGGCCGTCGCCCAGGCGACCGTGGTCGCCGGCCCGGGCGCCTCGCCCGGCAGGCGTCTGATCGGCTACGTCGTCCCGGCCGGGGACTCGGGGCTCGACCCGGCGGCGGTGCGGGAGCACGCCTGCGCGGTGCTGCCGGACTACATGGTGCCCTCGGCGATCGTCACGCTCGACGCCTTCCCCCTGACCCCCAGGGGCAAGATCGACCGGGCCGCGCTGCCCGTCCCGGACCTCGCGCCGGCACCGTCCGGGCCCGGACCGCGAACCCCGGCGGAGCAGACGATGTGCGCGCTGTTCGCCGAGGTGCTCGGCCGGCCCGCGGTGGGCGTCGACGACGGTTTCTTCGCGCTGGGCGGCAACTCCCTGCTCGCGACCCGGCTGGTCAACCGGGTGCGGGTGAGGTTCGGCCGTGAACTCACCCTCGGCGCCCTGTTCCAGGCACCCACGCCGGCGCGCCTGGTCGAAGCGCTCGAGGACGCCCCGGACGCCGCGGCCGTACCGGCTCTCTCACCACGTACACGACTCTGACAGATCAAGCGATCACAGGAAGCACCTCGGCATGGTCCACACCCTCTCCCATCCCGACGAAACGCCGGCACCACCGGCAACACCCGCAACACCGGAGACCCCGATGGCCCCGGAAACCCTGACGGCCCCGGCGCTGGGGGTGTCCCAGGTCCGCCGGTACTACCAGCTCGTCGACGCCGGGGACGTGCCCGCGCTGGTCGCCCTGTTCACCCCGGACGCCCGCTACCACCGCCCCGGCTACCGACCCATGGTCGGGCACGCCGAACTGGAACGCTTCTACCGCGACCAGCGGGTGATCCGCACCGGTGTGCACACCCTGGCCACCGTGGTCACGACCGACGACGAGGTGGCGGTGCACGGCCTGTTCCGTGGCGTGCTGCACGACGGCGGTGAGGTCGAGCTGCGGTTCGCGGACTTCTTCCGGATGACGCCGCAGGGCCGCATCGCCGCGCGGGACACCTTCTTCCACGTGCCGGCGGTCTGAGGCGGTGGACGCACCCGGTGACACCGCGCACCACGTGCTGCGCAGCGGCCACCGCGACGGCCACCGCGACGGCGACGGCCACGGCGACGGCCCACGCGGTCGCGCGTTCAACCCCGACGGGGACACTTCAGCACAGGAAAGCGGGAAGCAGTTGACCAAGACGGTCCTCACCTCCGACATCCCGGCGTTCGTCGGCAGCGGACGGCCACCGTTCGACGCGCGGGCCATCCACGAGCTGGTCGCCGAACAGGCGGAGCGGGCCCCGCACGCGCCCGCCGTCACCTGCGACGGACGGACCCTGACCTACCGGCAGCTCAACGACCGCGCCAACCGGCTCGCCGGGCGGCTGCGAGCGGCCGGACTGGCGCAGGAGGACGTCGTGGGCGTGCTGGTGCCGCGGTCGCCGGAGCTGATCGTGGCCCTGCTCGCCGTCCTCATCGCGGGCGGGGCGTACCTCGGACTCGAACCGGACGACCCGGCCGGCCGCCACGCGATGCTGCTCGAGGACGCCGGCGCGGGCATGGTGATCGTCGGAGAGGCCCTGGGGGAGCAGCTGCCCGGCACCGTCGTCACGGTGACGGAAGGCGGACCGGCGCAGGAGCCGGCCGCCGGGCCGGCGGCTGCGGCCCGCCCCGGCGACCCGGACCGGCTCGCCTACGTCAGCTACACCTCGGGCTCCACCGGCGAGCCCAAGGGCGTCGGCGTGCCCCACCGGGCGATCGACCGGCTCGTCCGGGGTGCGGACTGGGTGGACGTCCGCGCCGAGGACGTCTTCTTCCACCTCGCGCCGGTCGCGTTCGACGCGTCCACGTTCGAGATCTGGGCCCCCCTCGTCAACGGCTGCCGACTGGTCCTCTTCCCCCCGGTCGCCATCACGCTGGAGCACGTGGCGCGCGTCGTCCGCGCCGAGCGCGTGACGGTCCTGCTGCTGACCACCGGGCTCTTCCACCAGATGGTGAGCTCCCACCTGGAGGCGTTCGCCGACGTGCGGCACGTCCTCACCGGGGGTGACGTGGCCTCGCCGGGCCACGTCCAGCACCTGCTGGCCCGCTACCCGGAGCTGCTCTTCACCAACGGCTACGGGCCGACCGAGAACACCACGTACACGACCTGCTGGACCAGCAGCACCCTCCCGGAGCTGCGCAGCGTGCCGATCGGCCGCCCGATCAGCGGCACCAGGGTCGCCGTGCTCGACGGCGACCTCAGGCCGGTGCCCGTCGGCGAGTGCGGCGAACTGTACGTGGCCGGGGCGGGCCTGGCCCGCGGCTACCTGGGGCGCCCGGCCGCAACGGCCGAACGGTTCCTGCCCGACCCGTTCGGGACCGAGCCCGGGGCCCGGATGTACCGGACCGGCGACCTCGTGCGATGGCTGCCCGACGGCACGCTGGAGTTCGTCGGACGCGCGGACGACCAGGTCAAGGTCCAGGGCTACCGCGCCGAACCGCGCGCCGTCGAGGTCGAGCTGGAACGGCTCGCCGAGGTGCGGCACGCGGTCGTGCTGCCGCAGGCCGATCCGGCGGGCGGCACCCGGCTCCTGGCCTACGTCGTGCCCGCGCAGTCCGACCCGGCGGGTAACGCCGACCTCGGTCGGCGGCTGCGCCACGAGCTGCGGGACAGGCTGCCGGGCTACCTGATCCCCTGGGCGATCCTCGTCCGTCCCGAGCTGCCGGTGAACCGCAACGGCAAGATCGACCGCCGGGCCCTGCCCACCGCCACCCGGGTACCGCGCAACGTGGCCAACGAGTACGTCCCGCCCGTCACCGAGGTGCAGACGCGGCTGACCGAGTTGTGGGGCGACATCCTCGGCATCGAACCGGTCGGCGTCGACGACGACTTCTTCGACCTCGGCGGGCACTCCCTGCTGGCCACCGACCTCCTGGTCGCCACCCAGCGCGAGTTCGACGTGGACCTCCCCGCGCAGATCCTGTACCTGTCGCCGACCGTCGCCGAGCTGGCGACGGCCCTCACCGCCCGGATGCGGACGGCGGGCCAGGACGGCCCGGCGGCGCGCCCGGACAGTCCGACGGCGGGCCAGGCCGACGGAGCACGGCAGGAGCAGCCCCGATGACGGCGGTTCCCCCCACCCCGCGATGCCCGGTCCTCGCCCCGCAACTGGTCGACCTGATCGACCCCGACCTGTACCACTCGGGCGGGGCGCACGAGGTGTGGCGACGGCTGCGCCGCCACGCCCCGGTGAGCTGGCAGCCGGTCGGCGACATCGGCTACTGGTCGGTCGTCGGCTACGCCGAGGCCAACCGGGTGCTCCGCGACCACGACACGTTCACCTCCGAACAGGGCACCCTGCTCAACCTCCTCGGCCAGGGCGACCCCGCCGGCGGCCGGCAGATGGCCGTGACCGACCCGCCCCGGCACGCGCACCTGCGCGGCCCGCTGCAACAGGCGCTGTCGATCAAGACGGTGGAGAACGACCGGGAGGCCATCCGCCGGGTCATCGTCGAACTGATCCGGCCGTTGGCCGACGGCGGCCCGTTCGACTTCGCCGCCGCCATGGCCACCCTGCCGATGGCGGTGATCGGCACCATGATGGCGCTGCCGGAACAGGACTGGCCGCGGCTGGTCCGGCTCGCCCACGCCTGCATCGCCGCGGACGACCCCGAGTTCCAGCTCGCCGCCGGACCGCAGGCCACCCTCGTGACCGCCCACCGCGAACTGTTCGCCTACTTCCAGGACATCGTCACCGTGCGTCGGCGCGCACCGGGTGACGACCTGATCAGCGTGCTGCTCACGATGGAACTGGACGGACGCCGGCTGTCGCCGGGCGAGATCGTGTCCAACTGCTACAGCCTGCTGCTCGGTGCGACCGTCACCACCGCCCAGCCGCCGATCGCGGCGATGGTCGAACTGGCCGGGACGGCGGTCCTGGACGACTGGGCGGCACACCCGGAGCTGCTCGGCAGCGGCGTGGAGGAAGCCCTGCGATGGGCCTCGCCCACCCAGCACTTCATGCGCCACGCCACCCGCGACGTCGAGGTCCGGGGCGTGCCGATCCCCGCGGGGGACGCGGTCGTCGTGTGGCTGGGGTCGGCCAACCGCGACGAGACCGTGTTCGCCGACCCGGACACCTTCGACATCCGACGGCGGCCCAACAAGCACATCGCGTTCGGCGTCGGCGCGCACTACTGCATCGGACACACCGTCGCACGGGTGGCCCTGCGGATCCTGTTCGCCGAACTGCTCGGCCGGTTCACCGGCTTCGAACTCGCCGGGACGCCGCGGCGCATGCGCTCGAACATCATCGCGGGCTTCACCCACCTGCCGATCACCGCGCGGACCCGCTAGGGCGTGCACCACCGCAGCCGCACCCGAGAAGAAACCCCACCCGGAAGGTCATCAGTGAACGCTCCGACGGCCCGTACCCGCAACAAGTGGTTCCTGCGCGAGCCGTCGCCGGTGGCACCGGCACGGCTGTTCTGCCTGCCCTACTCCGGCTGCGGAGCGAGCATGTACCGCCAGTGGCCGTCCTCGGTCAACGGCGTCGAGGTCTGCCCCGTGCAGCTGCCCGGCCGGGAGAACCGGATGCGCGAGCCCGCCCACACCACCTACGAGGCGCTGGCCGACGACCTCTGCGAGGCGCTGCGCCCCTACCTGGACCGTCCCTACGCGCTGTTCGGGCACTGCGGCTCCGCGCTGGCGGCGTACGAGACCGCCGTACGGCTGGTCGAAAGGGGCTGCCCCGCCCCGACCCGGGTGTTCGTCTCCGCCGAGGTCGCGCCGCAGGACGGCCCCTACGGCCGCTTCCTCGGCATGGACGACGACGAGCTGGCCGGCGAACTGCGCCAGCTCGTCGCGGAACTGGGCGGCACCCTGGAACCGAGCCTGCTCGCGCTCTACCTCGGCGTCCTGCGGAACGACGTCGACATGAACAAGCGGTACCACGTGGCCGAGCCGGTCCGGCTGCCGTGCCCGATCACCGCCATCGGCTGGACGGAGGACACGGGCATCGAGCCGTCGCTGATGACCGGCTGGTCAGCGTGCGGCGAAGCGACCTTCGAACTCCTGGAGGGAGGCCACTACCGCTTCATCGAGGCGCCGACGGACCTGCTGGCGCTCCTGGTCGCGGACCTGACGCCCACCCGGTCCGGCACCCCCTGACACCTGCACCCCCTGACACCTGCACCCTCTGACACCTGCACCCGGACGAGCCGGCCGCCCTGACGTCGATGCGCAGCGGGGGGGGGGGGGGGGGGGGGGGGGGGGGGGGGGGGGGGGGGGGGGGGGGCGGTCGGGGGGGGGGGGGGGGGGGGGGGGGGGGGGGGGGGGTTGTTCGCGT
>NZ_JBWKEQ010000007.1:92972-219880 GCF_056435365.1 Kitasatospora sp. NPDC043949
CAAACCCTCCCCCCCCCATGCCTCCACCACACATCCCCCCCCCCCCCCGCCCCCCCCCCCCCCCCCCCCCCGCGGCGGTCAACTCCCCTCAGGGTGCGGGTCGGTCACGGTGTGGGGCCGAGCTTCTGCCAGGCGTCGCTCTTGCCGGGCTCGTCGGTCGCCTTGTTCCACCACTTGGCGCGCCAGTAGAAGCCGTTCCACGACACCGTCGAGGCCCAGGCGCCGTCGGTGTCCCCGGCGATGATCTTCGTACTGGAGGCGGTGGCGCTGTTCGCGGGGGCGGCGAGGTAGGCCGGCGCCTTCCACCAGTCGTCGTTCCCGCCGGCGAAGCTGCCCAGCGCGTAGGAGCTGCCGTGCTTGGCGCCACCGGTGACCCACCGGTCCAGCATCGGCTTGCCCGCGGTGGCCTGGTCCGTGCTGAGCGGCACCAGCCGCCACCACTGGTCGACCTTCCCGTCGCAGTCCCGGACCGTGAGGGTGCCCCTGGCCGTGGTGGCGCCGAGGCACTGGTCGTGGCCGCTGGTAGCGGACTTGATGTGGTACCAGCCCTGGTCGTCCTCGCTCACCGCCCACAGCTGGTTGGCGTTGCCGGTCTGCTTCATCGACAGGTGGGCGTCGGTCCAGCTGCCGGGGTGGTCGAGGACGTTGCCGCTGTTGCGGTCCTCGATGATCCACTTGTCGCCGGTCTGCCAGAACGCGAACGAGGGGTTGGGGTTGTAGGCGTGCGCCTGCCACGGCGCGGCCTGGCACTGGGCCCCGGAGGCCGGTGCCGGGGGATCGACGGTCGTCACCGCGCGGCGCTTGTCGCCGGTGGATCCGTAGTCCTTGCCGCCGATCCTGAAGGTGACGTTCGCCGGGCCGGTGACGGGCAGGTAGTACTTGACCTCGATGTCCTTCGACCTGCCGGCGGGGATGTCCTCGCAGTAGCCGAGTTTGACGGTCACCCGGTGGAAGTCGCCCTTCAGCCCGCCCGCGTTGGGCCCCGTGTGGCCGGGGACGATGCCGCTCATCTCCTTCCAGGCCCCGTCCTTCACCACCGGTGGGGCGGAGGTGGGGAGGTCGAAGGAGATCTCCGTGCCCTGGGCGAGGGCGACCTTGGAGTTGTTGGTGATCCGCAGCTTCGGCTGCATCGGCCACATGTCCCCGACGTCGGTCGGGAAGTCCACCAGCTCGGCCTTGACGTCGATCACCTCGGCGGGCAGCGTCTTGCCGCCGCCGGTGGTGTTGCCGGACGCCCCCGCGCCCTTGAGCGCGTTGTCGAGGCGGGTGGTCAGGTCGTAGCCCATCCCCCACTCGCCGTTGGAACGCTTGGTGTAGTCACCCGCGAGCTCCCAGATCATCGCCCCGCCGACGCCCTTGTCCGCGATGTACTTCGCCTTGGCGTCGATCGACCTGTCGTTCTCCGTGGAGAGGAACACCTTCTTGGCGTCGTTCCACAGCCACGACGACTGGAGCGGGTCGGAGTACTTCTCGGCGTAGCCGCCGGTCAGCTTCCCGGCGTCGGTGGCCGGGTCGACGCCGTAGGAGCGCAGGTAGCCGGGGGTGCGGCCGTCCTGGAGGTTCTTGGTGTGCCACAGCGGGTTCGACCCGGCGCCGACCTCGCGGCCGTCCTCGGTGTCGTGCCACACGTTGTCGATGCCGGTCGCGCCGAGGCCGCAGTCCTGGCCCTTGGCCGGGCCCCGGCCGCCGACGCCCTTCGGGCACTGGGACTGGTCCGCCATGGCGGAGGTGCCCCACAGGCCGTCCGTGCCGCCCTGCACGTTCTGCCAACCGCGGGAATAGTAGGGGATGCCGAGGTTGATCCGGCCGGGCGGGAGGGCGCCGCGGTAGTAGTGGTAGGCCCAGTCGGTGTTGAAGTAGCCGTTCTTCTGGTAGTCCTTGGTGTCGGGCGCCTGGTCGTTGTAGATCCCGGCGGCGGCCAGCTCGTTGTCCTGCCCGGTGTCGTAGAGCGGGGCCTGCGGGCCGACGAACTTGTTCCAGGAGCCGTGCAGGTCGTAGCTCATGACGTTGACGTAGTCCTGGTACTGGAGCGCCTGGCCGGCGTCCAGTCCGCGCACCAGGTAGCCGGAGGCGGACCCGGCCGAGGTCA
Organism: Kitasatospora sp. NPDC043949; assembly: GCF_056435365.1. NCBI lineage: Bacteria > Bacillati > Actinomycetota > Actinomycetes > Kitasatosporales > Streptomycetaceae > Kitasatospora > Kitasatospora sp. NPDC043949. The sequence continues at coordinate 95,062 of NZ_JBWKEQ010000007.1, forward strand.
GCAGGTAGTAGCGGCCCTTGGCCGTGCCGGACTGGTCCAGCTTGGTCCGCAGGGTCTTCATCAGGGCGGTGTAGCCCTGCTGGAGGCCCTTGCGGCGCGGGTTGGAGACGTCCCAGTCGTTGGGGTTGCCCGTGTTGGGCAGGGCGCCGGGGTACTCGTAGTCGATGTCGACGCCGTTGAACCCGTACCGGTCCAGGAAGTCCGTCACGGAGTCGGCGAACGCGTCGATGCCCGCCTGGTTCACCGAGCCGTCGGCGTTGGTGGCCATCGCGTAGAAGTTCCGGGTGTCCGCCCAGCCGCCGACGGAGATCAGCGTCTTCACGGCCGGGTGCTTCTTCTTGTACGTGTTCAGCAGGTTGAAGTGACCCTTGTACGGGAGGGACGGATCCATGGCGTTCCGGTCGCCGTCCCAGGTCATGCCGGTGGCCGGGTTGGCCGGGTCGTTCACGTCACCGACGCTGATCCGGTTGTTCTCCACCTTCGCGAACGCATAGTTCACGTGCGTGACCTTCGACCAGGGGATGTTGGACGCCAGGTACGCGGGGTCTCCCTTGGCCCCGGAGCGCCACCCCGTGAAGTACCCCACCGTGCGCCGGGTGCGGTTGTTACCGACCCACTCCCGGCCGCTGTTGTCGTAGACGTCGCAGTACCGGGCGTTCACCCCCGGGGTGGCGGCCATCCCCTCGGGCCGGCAGTCGCCCGAGGAGGCGGGCTTCGTCCCCCGGTCGTCGGGCGAGTCGTCGAACGGGGCTCCCGCGGAGTCCGGCCCCCCGGGGTCGCCGGTGCTGGTGCCGCCCTCCAGGTGCCACCGCTGTTCGGCGGCCCCGGCGCACTTCCAGAAGGCCAGGGCCTTGTCCTCGCCCTGGTCGGTCAGGCAGCCGCCGTCCGAGGAGACGATCTGGTACGTCCGCCCGTCCAGCGCGTCGAGCTGCCAGCGCTGGTTCGCGCCCCCGCCGTCCCGCCAGAGCGCGCTGTAGTAGCTGGTGCCGTCCACGGTCTGCGACCGGTTGCTGTTGGCGTCCAGCACCTGTCCGGGGTCGAGGGCCGTCCGGATCGCGAACCGGCCGTCGTCCTGGCGGTCCAGGTTCCACTTCTGCGCCGGGTTCCCGTTCCCGCCGAGGGCCTTGACCTTGGTGCCGTTGGCGGGGTTCGCCCGGTCGACGTCGGCCACCCGGCCGGTGCCGTCGTTGACCAGCGAGACGCCGGCCGCCGAGGGCGGGGGCGGTGGGGTGTCCGTCGGGCGGCCGTTGTCGTCCATCCGCGGGATCTTCGGCATGCCGGTGGTGTCGCCGGCGGCGAAGATCGTGCCCTGCAGGACGCTCCAGCGCAGAGCCGTGGGGCCCACGACGACGGTGCCGTCCGTGCCGCCGGCCGCAACGAATCCGCTGGTCAACTGGTTCCCGCGGAAGAAGGAGGCATAGGCCCTGTTGGAGAACTGCGAGCCTGGCCACCGGATGGCCGCGTTGAACCCGTCGGTCCAGCCGGCTCGGGTCAGGGCGGTGAAGTTGTCGCCGATGGGCTTGGGCCCGTTGAGCACGCGGTCGGTGGAACGGCCGATGTTGGCTTCCAGCGACACGTACGTGTCGCCCTTGAAGAGGAAGACCTGGTTCTCCGTCACCGAGAGGGCCGCGTCGACCCCCTGGGTGAAGGGTGCGGTGCTGTCACTGCCGGCCAGGCTGTGCCACCCGTCCGCGATCGTGGTCGGCGGCTTGGTCATCGTTGCGGTCCCCGTGTCGGGGTCCACCCTCATCCGCATGTACTGGTCCCCCCGGAACATCATCACTTCATCCGGGTTCTCCGGCAGCGTGAAGGCCGCGTCGAAGCCGTTCGCGAACGGTGTGTTCCCCAGGACCGGCCACAGGTGGGAGATGGTGTCCTCCTTGCCTCCGGCCAGGCTGGCGTTGCCCGGGAAGTCCGCGATGCGGGCGACGAACGGCCCCCGGAGGAGGTAGACGTCACGGCTGGTGCTGAAACTCGCTTCCACCAGTGGCTGGGAGCACGCGAACGGGCCGTCGCTCGACCGCGGTATCCGGCAGATCCGATTCTGCGCCTGGACCTGGAGGACGGCCAGCCCGACGGCGGCTGCGGTGGCGGCGAACCAGGAGTTGCTCGGGTCCTGGTTGGCGTCCCACAGGTCCCTGCTTCGCCTGGCCCAGGTCAGGATCTGGGTCTCGTACTCACGGATGCGTGCCGGGATCCGGCTGCGCATCGCCGCTGCGATGCCGTTCCTGACGTTCTGGAACCGAGTGCCCTCGGCCACGGCTTCGACGAGGACCATCAGTGCGCTGCGCAACCATGGTGTCCGTTGCGCCTGCGCCGCCGGGTCCGGGCCGCCGTCGAGGACGTTCTCCAGGACTCTGACGGCGTTCCTCAGCGCGTCGGCATCGACATTCGCCCAGCCGTTCTCGAATGTGAAGAGGTTGCCTGGCGTGGCGGACTCGTTCCTGAGGTCGCCGTACTCGACGCCGATGGCGCTGAGCTCGCGATACCGGACCGTGATGGTTTGCCCTGGTTGCGGCCGCTGCCGCTGCTGCTGCGTGAACCAGTTGTCGCGGGCAGTCCGCGATGTGCCGACGCCCCTGTCGGCCAAGCGGTAGAGCGTCTTCACGCCCGCCCGGACGGTGTAGAAGCCGCAGATGTACATGTCGCGCGGCGCGATGATCAGTCCGGTTTCCATCCCCGGCACGGGGTCCTGATCCGGGTGTCCCAGATCGAAGAGGTCGACCATCACGGGGTTCGGGTCATCGAGCGTGACGTTGAAGTCCGCGCGGTACGGGCGGGTGAAGTTCCCCCGCAGCAGCTCGATGAGCTGGAGGTAGGGACGAGCCGGGTCCGGCGGGTCGGCGGCGTGCGCCGGCCCGGTCGCCCCGATGGGCAGGAGGAGAACCGCCAGCAGGACCACCAGCATCCGCCGGAGCCCTCCGACAAGCCGTCTTGGCGGTGGGCCCCCCGGTGCCCGGCCGGGCCGGACGGTCGTTCGCAACCGCAACATGTCCTCTCCAAAGGAATTCGGTGACATTGATGCGGCAGAACGTACGAGGCACCGGTAGACACGTGATGGACAGCGCCAGCCCGTTCGGCGCTCAGCGCCCTCCGGCGATGATCTCCAGGGCAGGGCGCGGTGATCGCCCCGAGGAACTCGGCGTACAGACCGTTGCGCAGCACCGTTCGTCTAGGGTCGGCGTGTTGACAGCGGATAGACGACGCGTCAACGACGGCCGGGCCGACGCCGTCCGCGCCCCCGCCTGCGCCCCTCGGTGACCGTTCGCGCCCTTGGTGCCTCCGACGCGCCCTTGCGCGCTACCTGCCGGTAAGTGTTAATGCGCCGTAAATTTGACTGGCCGTCACATTTCCCGGCCCTCCCGGCTCGGCCCGCCTTCGTCGAAAGGTGCTGCCATGCGGCGTATCACCTCGTGGACGCGAATACTCCGTTTCGGGCTCAGCGGCTGCCTCCTGGCGGCCGCCTCCGGCTCCGGCATGTGCCCAGCGGTCGCCGGACCGGCCGGTCCGCAGCCGCACGGCGGGCGGTCTCAGGATGGGGGGTCGCACGGTGGGTGGTCGCACGGCGGGCCGTCGCCGGAGCAGAGGATCGAAGCGCTCCTCGGCCAGCTGACCACCGACGAGAAGACGACGCTGCTACAGGGGATCGCCGCACCGAACGGGGTGTACGCGGTCGGCTACGTCCGGGGCGTGCCGCGGCTGGGCATCCCGCCGCTGCTGCTGTCCGACGGCCCGGCCGGCGTGCGGGACGGGCAACCGGCGACGGCGCTGCCGGCGCCGGTGTCGCTGGCCGCCGCCTTCGACCCGGGGCTCGCCACCACCTACGGCGCGGTGCTGGGCCGTGAGGCCCGGGCGCGCGGCTACCAGGTGCTGTACGCGCCGATGGTGAACCTCGTGCGGGTGCCGCAGGGCGGGCGGAACTTCGAGACGCTGGGGGAGGACCCGTTCCTCGCCGGGCGGGTCGCGGCGGCGGAGGTCCGCGGCATCCAGGCGCAGGGGGTCGCGGCGCAGGTGAAGCACTTCGCGGCGAACAACCAGGAGAACAACCGGCAGTCGTACAGCTCGGAGGTGGACGAGCGGACGCTGGCCGAGATCGAGCTGCCCGCCTTCCGGGCGGCCGTCCGGGACGGCCGGGCCTGGTCGGCGATGTGCGGCTACAACCCGGTCAACAGCATCTGGGCGTGCGAGAACTTCCCGCTGCTGCGGGACGTGCTGAAGGGCCGTTGGGGGTTCGACGGGGTGATCGGTTCCGACTACCCGGCCACCCACTCCTCGGTGAACGCCGCGGCGGGCGGGCTGGACCAGGAGTTCGGCGGTACGACGTACTTCGCCGACCTGAACGCGGCCGTGGCCGACGGGCGGCTCGCCCCGGCCGTCCTGGACGACCAGGTGCGGCGGGTGCTGCGGCTGATGGTCCGGACCGGGGCGCTGGACGGCGGCCGGCCGCCCGGCTCCGGCCCCGGCTCCGGCTCGGGCCAGGCCGTCTCCGATCCGCCCGTCTCCGATCCGCCCGCCTCCGACCCCGCCGCCGGCGCGCGCGACGCCCGGGCGGCGGCCGCCGCCGGGACGGTGCTGCTGCGCAACCAGGGGCCGGTGCTGCCGCTGGACGCCGCCCACCTGTCGTCCGTCGCGGTGATCGGCCCGTGGGCCGACCACGCCTACACCGGCGGCTACGGCTCCTCGCACGTCGCCCCCTACCCCGACCAGGTCGTGACGCCTCGCCAGGGCATTGCCGCCCGGGCCGGTGCGGGCGTCTCGGTGCGCTACCACCCGGGCGACGACGCGGCCGCGGCCGCCTCGGTGGCCGCCGGGGCGGACGTCGCGGTGGTGGTGGTCGGCGACGAGGAGACCGAGGGCGCGGACCGCGGCTCGCTGGACCTCGCCCCGGCGGACGACGCCCTGATCCGCGCCGTCGCCCGCGCCAACCCGCGGACGGTGGTGGTGCTCAACACCGGCGGGCCGGTCACCATGCCGTGGCTGGACGCGGTGCCGGCGGTGGTCGAGGCCTGGTACCCGGGCGAGCAGAGCGGCACCGCGCTCGCCGACGTGCTGTTCGGCGACGCCGATCCGGCGGGGCGGCTGCCCGTCACCTTCCCGACCTCGGTGGCGGCCACGCCGATCCGGGACGCCTCCCAGTACCCCGGCACGGACGGCGCCTACCACTACACCGAGCAGCTCGCGGTCGGGTACCGCTGGTACGACGCGACCGCCACCGCCCCGCTGTTCCCCTTCGGCCACGGCCTCTCGTACACCACCTTCGGCTACAGCAACCTCACCGTGACCGGCCCGGACGCCGCCGGCCGGGTGCGGGTCGGCTTCGACCTCGCCAACCAGGGCGCCCGGACCGGCACCGAGGTGCCGCAGCTGTACGTCTCCTTCCCGTCCGCGGCCGGCGAGCCGCCGCAGCAGCTCAAGGCCTTCGACAAGGTCACGCTGGCGCCCGGCCGGTCGACGCACGTGGAACTGCCGCTGGACCGCTCCTCCTTCGCGGTCTGGGATCCCGGCGTGCACGGCTGGCAGGTCCCCGGCGGGCGGTACGGCCTCATGGTCGGCTCCTCCTCGCGCGCGCCGAAGTTGCAGGGCGCGGTGGACGTCCCGGGCTCTCCGGTCGTCTCCACCTGGTCCGGGCGGATCACCGGTGCCGACGGGTCCTGTCTGGACGCGGGCGCCGCCGCCGCGGACGGCAACGAGGCGGTACGGCTGGCCGGCTGCGCGGGCACGGCGGCCCAGGACGCCATGGTCGGCTCGGACGGCACCGTCCGCGCCCTCGACGGCTGCCTGACCCCGGCGGGCCCGGACGACGGCGCCGCCGTCCGGCTGCGGGACTGCACCGCGGGCGCCGACCAGGTGTGGCGCCCGGGCCCGGGCTCCTCGATCCTCCACCCGGCGTCCGGCCGCTGCCTCGCGGCCGCCGACGGCCGGCTGCTGCTGCGGACCTGCTCGGGGGGCGCCGAGCAGAGCTGGGCCACCCCCCGCCCGAGCGGCCGGGTGACCGGCATCGCCGGGCAGTGCGTGGACCTCAACCGCGCCGACACGGCCAACGGCACCGCCGTCCAGCTCTACCGCTGCAACTCCACCGGCGCCCAGGACTGGACCGTCGGGCAGGACGAGTCCCTGCGGGCCCTCGGCAAGTGCCTGGACGTCACCAACGGCTGGACCGCCGCCGGGACGCCCGCCCAGCTCTACGACTGCAACGGCACCGGCGCCCAGCGCTGGCAGCCACGCCCGGACGGCACGCTCCTCAACCCGGCCTCCGGCCGCTGCCTCGACGCCCGCGACGGCAGCGGCGCCGACTGGACCAGGCTGCAGATCTGGGACTGCCACGGCGGCCCCAACCAGCGCTGGACCCTGCCCTCCTGATGCCCACCGCCGGCCGGGCGCCGGCCGTCCGCCGTCCGCCGCCGTCCGATGGCGGCGGGCGGCGGGGCTGCGTCAGCCGTTTGCTTCCAGAGCCGGGAGGTAGGCGCCGGCCTGGCCGGCGGCGGTCGGGTGGAAGGACTGTCCGATCGGCCAGTTCAGGGCGTGCAGCCAGGGAGCGGGGTCGCAGAGCTGGTGGCCGGCGAACCGGCTGGTCACATCCGCGTAGGCGAAGTTCGGGTACTTGGCGGCCTCGCTCTGGATGACGCTGTTCAGGACGTCGGCGCCGTCGTTGAGGGCAGCACGCCTGGCCGGGCTGATCCCCGGGCAGAGGGGGGCGCCGGGGTCGTAGAAGCGGGGGTAGCCGAGGATCACCACGTGGGCGTTGGCGGCGCGGGAGCGGATGGCGCCGTAGACGGTGTCGAGTTCGCCGGGGAGCTGGGTGCGGGCGGTGTTCTCTGCGGAGGAGACGGCGCTGAGGCAGGCGGCGTCGCTGCCGAGCAGGCAGGAGGCCAGTACGTCGCGCAGGCCGACGTCGTTGCCGCCGATGGTCATGCTGACCAAGGTGGTGCCGGAAGTGAGCGGGGCGAGTTGGTTGTTCACGACGTCGGTGGTGGTGGCGCCGCCGCAGGCCTGGAAGTCGAAGGTGGCCGGTGAGGTGGACTGGGCGTAGAGGTACGGGTACGCGTTGGTGCTCTGGTTGCAGCTGTTGAGGTACGTGCTGGATGATCCGCCGCCCGCGGAGTAGGAGTCGCCGAGGGCCACGTAGTTGACGGTGGCGGCGTGGGCGGCGTGGGCGGTGCCGGTGGTGGCGGCGAGTGCGGTGGTCGTCAGGGTGAGGAGCGCGGCCGCGAGGGCTGCGGGGCGGGTTCGGCTCATCGGTTGCCTCCTTGGTGGGACGGCTGGTGTGTCAGTGGGGCTGTTCGGCGTTGCGGCGCGGTGCCCGGGACGTGGTCAGGAGTGCTGACCGAGGAAGTCGGCGAGCTCTTTGTCGTACCGGGCGGGGTCGGCGTTCCAGGAGCCGGTGTGGCCGGCCCCGGGGACGGTGACGAGTCGGACCTTGTCCGGCCAGTCGCGGGCGAACCGGGCGCTGCCGGCGTACGGGACGAGTGTGTCGGCGGTGCCGTGGAAGAGCAGCACGGGCTGTTCGGGGCCGCCGTTGCGCCGGTTCGCCGCCAGGGTGTCGACCTGGTCGAGGTCCACTCCGGCTCGGAAGCGGATGAAGGGGGCCGTGAGGTCGGCGATGGGGAACGGGAGTCCGAGGCCGGTGGCGATCGTGTCGATGGCCGCCCGGTAGTCGAGTGCGGGTGAGTCGAGGACGACTGAGCGGACCGCGCTGGTGTCCTGGGCGCGCTGAAGGTAGTTCTCGACGATGGCGCCGCCCATGGAGAACCCGTAGAGCACCACGCCGGAGGCTCCGTGGGCGCGGGCGTAGCGGACGGCGGCGTCGAGGTCGCGCCATTCCGTGTTGCCGAGTTGTCGGTTGCCGTTGGAGTCGCGGGGTGCGCCGGGGTCGTTGCGGTAGGTGATGTCGAGGATAGGGTAGCCGAGGTCGTGCAGTCCGGGCATCGTCCGCAGGCCCGCGCTGCGGCCGGCGCCGAGCCCGTGGACCTGGATGACCCAGGTGCTGCGCGAGCCCGGGAGGTACCAGGCGGGCATCGGGCCCAGGTCGCCGGGGTAGCTGACGTCCTGGTGGTCCAGCCCCACCGCTCGGCGCGGGTCCGAGTTCCACACGGTGACGATGATCTTCGCCTTGGCGCCGACGGCGGGTGGGGTGGTGGCCTGGAGTTCGCGGGTGACGGTCTTGCCGTCCGAGGCGAGGACGCGGCCGAGTTCTCCCGAGCGCCGCTGTGCGGATCCGCTGTCCTGCCAGACCAGGCCGTAGGTGCCGGTGTAGCGGCTCTCGTCGGTGGCGGGAAGGGTCACCGTCGCGTTCCCCACGGCGATGACGCGGGTGTTCAGCGGGGTGTCGTCGGTGGGGTGCAGCAACTTGCCGGTCAGTAGCCACAGCGCGCCGGACGCCGCGGTGAGAGCGAGGACGAGCAGGCCCGTGACGGCGACGACGATGCGTCGGCGCAGGCGGGTGCGGCGGCTGGACGGCGGTGTCGTGGGGTGGCTGGACGGTGGTGTCGTGGGGTCGGTCATCGCCGGGGTCGGCTCCTGGTTCATGGCTGCTTCAGCGTGGTGGGGCCGGAGGCCAGGGTGAGGGCGAGTCCGGTCGGTGTGACGGTGAGTGAGACGGGCTTGAGGGACAGGGGGTAGCCGGCTTGTCGGTTCCGCGCGGTGAGCTTGGTGTTGATCTGGTCGAGCTGGGGACCGGTGATCGTTCGGCCGAGGAACTGCAGGCTGGTGGCGGTGATGGTGACCCGGCCGTCGGCCAGGGCGGGCTTCAGCGTCAACTGGCCCATGCCACCCGGGCCCAGGGCGAGCAGGAGGGTGCCGGTGGCGGGGTCGGTCCGGGTGCTGCTGACGGGAACGCCCTGGCCCGAGTCGTGGATCGCTCCCGCCAGGGAGTCGGCGGGGATCGTGACGGTGGCCCGGACGTCGGACGCCGTCGCGGGCTCGGCCAGGTGGAGGTCGTCGAGCGTGATGCGGACCGAGGCGCCCGTGAGTGAGCCGAGGTGGGCGTCGTCCGCGCCGAGCGTGACGTGATCCAGGTGCCGGTCGAGGATCGCGAGCAGCGCCGGGCCGGCGCCGGTGTCGACCGTCACCCGGGTGTCGAGCGCCTTCCCCATGCGGTCGGCGATCCGGCTCTTCAGGACGTGCCGGGTGACGGCCTCGCCGCCCCCGGCGAGGGCCAGCACGACGGCCACGGGCAGGACGACGGCGCGAGTGATCCGGCCTCGCCGGGTGGTCGGGCGGCGGAGGCGGCCCAGCCGCGCGGTGGCGGTTCGGGCCGGTTCTGGACGGATGGTCATCATTGTCCTGCTGTCGTTGTCGGGGCGTCGGAGGGGGCGGGCGGCCCGGTGCGGTCCCGGCGGCGTCCTGTGGTCGGCCGTTGTCCTGGGGACGGGGCGCGACCGGTGCGCGTGAGCAGCACGACGACCGCGACGATCAGGAGGGCCGCAACACAGACACCGAGCAGCACGAGGGATCTGGAGCCCGTGAGCACGACTGCTCTCCCTTGTCCCGACCCCGCCGGTCGGCGAGGTCGGAAGCATCCTGTCGCCGTTGTGCAAGGCGAAGGTTCGGCCTGTGTTCGGGCCTTGTAAGGATCGCCGTCGGTCCGCCGGACGGTGACAGCCCGCGGGTTAGCATCGGTGCAGTTCGAAGCCGTGGCACGCGCGACTGGCCAAGCAGCCGCGGGATGGGTGCCGCGGCGCGGGGAGACTGCGGTGACACCGGACAGATGACACAGAGCAAGGGCCTTGTGCTGGTGGTGGAGGACGAGCGCCACATCGCCGACCTCCAGCGCCTGTACCTCACCCGCGAGGGCTTCGGCGTCCACACCGAGGCCGACGGCACCGCCGGGTTGGCCGCCGTGGCACGGCTGCGGCCGGTGGCGATCGTTCTCGACATCGGGCTGCCCGGGCTGGACGGCACGGACTTCTGCCGCCGGCTGCGCGCCGCCGACGACTGGACGCCCGTCATCCTGGTCACCGCCCGGGACGAGGAGGCCGACCGGATCCTCGGCCTGGAGATCGGTGCCGACGACTACCTCACCAAACCGTTCTCGCCCCGCGAGCTGGTCGCCCGGGTCAAGGCGGTGCTGCGCCGCACCGCCGGCCCACCGGTCTCGGCCGTCCTGGGCGGCAGCCGGCTGCGCCTGGACCCCGGTCGCCGCACGGTGCTCTGCGACGGCGAACCGCTGGAGCTGACCACCACCGAGTTCAACCTGCTCGCCCACCTGCTGGCCCGGCCCGGTCAGGTCTTCAGCCGCGAGCAGCTCCGCGCCCAGGTCTGGGGGCAGGCCGACTACGGCGACAGCCGGGTCGTCGACGTCTACGTCTCGCAGCTGCGCGCCAAGCTCGGCGACGCCAGCCCGATCCGCACCGTGCGGGGGATCGGCTACAGCGCCCAGGAGCCGGAGCGGTGAGGCGCCTGCGCGCGGGCTCCCTCACCGGCAGCCTGGTCCTGCTCGCCACCGTGGTGGCAGCCACGGCCGTGCTACTGGCGGGGGTCGCGGCCTGGCAGACCGCCTTCTCCAACGCCGAGTCCCAGTACCGGGAGCGCCTGTCCCGGCAGGCCACCGTGCTCAGCCTCGCTCCCAACCTGTCCGTGCTGCTCCTCGACCAGACCCAACGGCTGACCGGGGCCACCGGCGTCCTGGTCGCCGTCGTCGATCCCGACGGACACGTGGACGGCCCCGCGGCGCAGGCCGTCGCCCCGGCCGACCGGGACGCGCTGCTCGCCGGACGGACGCTCTCCGCCACGGCCTCGCTCGGCGACCAGCGCGTACTCGTCCAGGGACACCCGGCAAGCAACGGCGGCGCTGTCGTGCTGACCCAGCCGTTCACCGAGGTCGATGCGGCTGCCGGCCGGATGCGCGGCAGCCTGACGCTCCCCCTGGTCGCGGGCCTGGTCGGAGCCGCCCTCGCCGGAGCCCTGCTGGCCCGCCGCATCGCCCGCCCCCTGGTCGCGGCGGCCGGTGTCGCCCACCGACTCGCCGCAGGTGAACGCGGCCTGCGCTGCGAGGCCGACGGCCCCACCGAGGCCCGTGACGTCGCCCAGGCCCTGAACGCACTGGGCGCCGCCCTCGAACGCAGCGAACAACGCCAGCGCGACTTCCTGACCTCGATCTCCCACGAGATCCGTACCCCCCTCACCGCACTCCAGGGCTACGCCGAGGCCCTCACCGACGGGGTCGTCGAACCCGGGCAGCAGGCCCAGGTCGGCCAGATCCTCCTGACCGAGACCAGACGCCTGGACCGCTTCGTCTCCGACCTGCTCGAACTCGCACGCCTGGACGCCGACGACTTCCCCATCACCCGCGAACCCACCGACCTCACCGCCCTCGTCCGTGAGACCGCGCAAGCCTGGGACCAGAGGCTCCGACAGAGCGAACTCCACCTGCGGGTGGAAACGGCCGGGGAACCCGTGATCACGGTCACCGACGGATTCCGGGTCCGCCAGCTGCTCGACGGCCTGATCGGCAACGCCGTGCGGATCTCGCCGCCCGGCGCCCCCGTGGTGCTGGCCCTGCGCCGAACGGACAGCGGCGACACCGAGCTACAGGTCCGCGACGGCGGCCCCGGCCTGACCGACGAGGACGTCCGGGTCGCCTTCGAACCCGGCGCCCTGCACTCCCGCTATGCGGGCACCCGCCCCGGCGGCACCGGCCTCGGCCTGGCCATCACCCGTCGCCTCACCGACCGGCTCGGCGCCACCATCACCGTCCACGGCCACGGCCCCGAGGGCGGCGCCTGCTTCACCGTCACCCTCGGCACCATCCCGCTCGACGCGTAGCCGCCCGCGCAGCACCCCGGACCAGGGCCGCGTCCGAACCGCCTGCCCCGCGCAGCGCCCGGAGCTCGCTCCGCAGGAATAATTCGCACACTACTCATTTGGCGCTATCCAGCCCGCCTCCGGCTGTGATGACCTTGGCGACTGTGGCGCGCGTCACATCGCGTGACAGCGCAGTGAGATCGCACTGCCGTGCGTGCCCGACCCAAGGCGATCGAGGAGGTACTCGTGAGTGGCAGGGAGAACAGTGGCAGGGCGGCCGGCGGTGACGGCTTCCCGGATCTGAGCCCCGGGGAACTGGCGGAGATCGAGCGCGTGATCCTCGGCGGCGACGACGGGATCGCGCTGCGGCACGCCGCGCACGAGGCCGGCGGGCCGCGCGTGTCCGCGGCCGAGCTGCAGAAGGCCCTTGAGCTCCATGTGTGCATGGGCTTGAACGCCTGCCGCAACCACGACATCGACGAGAAGGCGCCGATGGCGGGCATGGGAGCCTGTGCCACCGTCCTGCACGTGTGCCACGGCGCCAACGAGTGCCGCGGGCAGGGCGGGTGCGGCTACACCGGCCCCGACGCGGAACTCGCCAAGCCGGGCGAGCAGGCCTGTCGGCAGAACGGCAGCTGTGCGAGCCCGATCAATGTCAGCCGGGTGTTCGCGGGCGGCCCGCTGAAGGGCAAGAGCGTCTGGAAGCTCGCCCGCCAGCTGTTCGAGGCCCGGATGTACGCCGCCGGCCTCCCGTTCGGCCCGTCCCCGGGCGAGGGCTACCCGGACGACCTGGTCCCGCCGTACGAAGTGAACGAGGCCGAGCGGAGGAAGAAGAGGCTCGACCGGAGCAAGCCGCAGGTGCTGCCGCTGCCGTCGGACGAGGCGACCGCGTGACGGAGCCCCACCAGGGCGAGCGGATCGACCGGGTGTCCCGCTTCGACCTGCCGAACCTGGGGTTCGGTGTCGGCCTGCGCGGCCCGCACCACCGGTACGTACTGGACCACCTCGGCGATGAGCTGGGCGCCGAGTGGCTGGAGATCATCTCCGAGAACTACCTCGACTCCCACGGCCACCCGCGTCACGTACTGGACCGGGTCGCCGAGCGGCACTCCCTGGTCATGCACGGGGTGTCGCTGTCGATCGGCAGCGTGGAGCCCCTGGACTTCGACTACCTGGGGCGGCTCCGGCGGCTGGCCGACACGGTGGGCGCCGCCTGGGTGTCGGACCACGTGTGCTTCACCGGGGTCGCCGGGCTCAACACCCACGACCTGCTGCCGGTCCCCTTCACCGAGGCCGCGCTGACGCATCTGGTGCGACGGGTCAGGACCGTGCAGGACTTCCTGGAGCGCCCGCTGGTGCTGGAGAACCCCAGCACGTACGTGGGCTTCGCCGCATCGACCATGCCGGAGGAGGAGTTCGTCGCGCGGCTGGCGGTCGAGGCCGACTGTGGGCTCCTGCTGGACGTCAACAACGTCTACGTGTCGGCCGTCAACCACGACACCGATCCGCGCGCATACCTCGGAGCGCTCCCGCACGACCGGGTCGTACAGATCCATCTGGCCGGTCACACCGACGCGGGCACACATCTGATCGACACCCATGACGGACCGGTCGCACCGGCCGTGTGGGAGCTGTACGACGCGGCGATCGCGCTGACCGGGCCCGTGTCCACCCTGCTGGAGTGGGACGACCGCCTGCCGCCCTTCCCCGAGCTGGTGGCGGAACTCGGAAAGGCGCGCCAGCGGGCCCTCGATCCGGCGAACATCCCCGTCGCGACGGGAGTCTGACATGTCGACGGTCGAAGGGGCGCCGGCGCACCTGGCCGAACTCCAGCACTGGCTGCAGGCCGCCGTCCTCCACGCCACCGGCCCGGACCAGGAGGGCGGCGAGGCCACCGCCCAGGTGCTCACGCCGTCCAGCCGGCTCACCGCCGGCGAGCGGCTGGACATCTACCGCCGCGGTTACCGGCTGCGCCTACTGGCCTGCCTGCGCTCCTGCTTCCCCGCGCTGCGCCGACTCCTGGGGCCGGAGGCCTTCGACGCGCTCGCCACCGAGTACCTGAACACCTGCCCGTCCCGCAGCTGGACCCTGGAGCACTTCGCCGACGGCTTCGCGTCGCACCTCGCGACCACCAGACCCGACCGCGACCCACCGGGCCACGACGTCGATCCCTGGGTCCAGCTGATCGTCGAACTCGCGGGATATGAAAGGGCTTTCGCCGAGGTGTACGACGCCGAGCCGGACCGCGCGTGCCGAGTGCTGGCCTGTCGGCACCCCGTGCACCGCTACGCGGCCGCGGTGGCCCGCGGCGAGGACCCGCAGCCGCCGGCCGCACGCCCCGTACTCCTGCTGCTGCGCCGCCGGGACCACGGCGTCCACGTGACGGAGCTGACCGAGGACGTCCGGCGCACGCTCCTTGCCTCCCGGGCTGGGTTCCCCGGCCACCCCGACCGAGCCGGCCGCCCCGACCGAGTCGACCGCCCCGACCGGGCCGGTCCGCCACCCGCACCGCCCTCACCGCGCCACGAGCGCCCGGAACCGAACGGAGCCGAGGTATGACGACCGATGCCACCAAGTCCGCCACCCGTCGCCTGGCCGACATCCCCTTCGCCGTCACCCCGATCGACACGATCAAGGCCGACCGGCCGATCGAGGACATCGACGCCTTGCTCGACCACCTGCATCAGGCGGCCCAGGTCGAGCTGTCCACGATCCCGATGTACCTGTACGCGGCCTACTCCATCGGGACCAAGGGCCACAGCCAGTGGGACCCGGGAATCTCCGCCCAGCGCACGATCATCAGCATCGCGATCGAGGAGATGCTGCACCTGTGCCTGGTGCGCAACCTGGCGGTCGCGCTCGGCGGAGCGGACCGGATCGTCTTCTACGACCCGGACTTCATCACCAAGTACCCGAGCAAGATGCTCCATCGGACTCCGCCGTTGACCCTTCACCTGGAGCGGTGCAGCAAGGACCTGATGACCCGGGTGTTCCTGCCGCTGGAACTGCCCGCCGAGAAGGGCGCCGAGCCGCAACCGGACGAGTACAACACGCTCGGCCAGTTCTACCGGGCGATCGAAGAGGGCCTCAAGCACCTGACCCAGGTCGACCCGGACGGCGTGTGGAAGTACGCGAAGGCAAACGCCCCCTGGCAGTACGAGAGCGCGTACTGGAACCATGACGGCGGCGGCGAACCCGTGGTCATCACCGACCTTGACACGGCCCAGACCGCCTTGAAGATCGTGATCGAGCAGGGCGAGGGCGTGGACCCGAAGAAGGCCACCGTCCCGATCGACCCCGTCAACCCGCGACCCGGCCTCGACGAGCTCTCGCACTACGCGAAGTTCAAGAGGATCGAACAGGGCATCGAGGTCATCGGGCAGGTCCGCAACGTCCCCGGCGATCCCCGGGTGAAGGACTTCTCCGGACCGGCCGGAGGCCTGGCCCTCCTCTTCAATGCCGCCTACTGCTACACCCTGGCCATGCTCGACAAGCTCTACGCCGTCCGGTCGAACCTCAACCCGAACCGGACGAGCACCCGTTACCACCTGGAACGCACCTTCATCGCCTCGATGAGCGGTGTGCTCTACCCCATCGCGGAACTCCTCATGACGACCTCGGGCAGCGACGACCCCGCCTGGGACGGAGCCTGTGCCGCTCCCACCTTCGAGTACTACGACTTCGCCGCGGAGCAGAAGGCCAAGGGGCACCGGACCATGAAGGAGCACCTGATCTGGCTCTGCGAGACCGCCGTCGTCGACTTCCCCGAACTCGGCGGTGACAACAGCGTCCACTGGCTCCTGAAGAACCTGCCCAGCGTGGACGACATCCCCTCGGATCCCCCCACCAGCCGCCCGCGCCCGATGCCCAACTGACGGACCGCGACCGGCGCCCCGGCCCGTCCGCCCGCTCCGACGATCCGCGCAACGGGGGGTTGGCGGTGTCTTCGTGGCACATCCGGCGTTCGGGCGGGTGCGGGCGGGTGCGGGCGGCGAAGCAGGAGAGCTGTGGGTGGGCGGGTGCGCTGTGGGCGCGGGCTACGTCAACGACTCGGAGCTCACCGGCAGGCGTCGCCCGTGGCGGAACCGGAGAGGGATTCGGGCCAGTGGTTGCTCCGGCTCAGGTCGCAGATGCGGTCGGCGGTCCGGTCCGCGTCCGTGGGCCACAGCCGTGCTCCGTCGCTGGCGGCGGTGAGGAGCGTGCTCTGGTCGGGGCTGAAGGCGGCCGTGTGCACGGCTCTGGTGTGACCGACGAGCAGTGCCGTGACCTGCTGTGATGCCACGTCCCACAGGCACACCGTGCCGCTGGCGTCCGTGCTGGCCAGCGTGCGGCCGTCGGCGCTGAAGGTGACGGAGAAGACGGTGTTGATGTGGCCGGTGAGGGTGGCGACCGTCCGGCGCTGCGCCACGTCCCACAGGCGCACGGTGGCGTCGGAGCTGCCGGTGGCCAGGGTGCGGCCGTCGGGGGAGAAGGCCAGGGAAGCGATGGCGTTGGTGTTCTCGGACAGGACGGCGACGGTGCGGTGCGTGGCCAGGTCCCACAGGCGCACCGTCCCGTCGTACCCGGCGGTGGCCAGGGTGCGTCCGTCGGGGGCGAAGACGGCCTTGGAGACCAGGCTGGTGTGCCCCTGGAGGACCGCTGTCGTCTGGTGGGTCGCCACGTCCCACAGGCGTACGGTCGTGTCGAGGCTGCTGGTGGCCAGGGTGCGGCCGTCGGGGGAGAAGGCGACGCTCGACACCTGGTCGGTGTGGCCTTCGAGGGTGGCGACCGGGCGGCCTGACGCGGCGTCCCACAGGCGTGCCGTGCGGTCGGAGCTCGCGGCGGCCAGCAGGAGGCCGTCCGGGGAGAACGCCAGGTGCATGATGCCCTGGCTGTGCGCCGCGAAGGTCACGGCGGGGCGCAGCGGAGCGGTGGTCCACGAGGTGACGGAGCCGTCGGTGTGGCCGATGGCGAGGGTCCGGCCGTCGGGGGCGTAGGTGGCGACGGTCGCGAGGGTGTCCAGGTCGTTCGTCGCGCTGAAGGTGGCGGCGATCTGGCGGCTCTTGAGGTCCCACGTGTGGACGATGTTGTCGGTGGCGGTGGTGGCCAGCTCGTTGCCGTCGGGGGAGAGCGCCAGCGCGGGGGCGGATGTGTTGGTCTCGTGGAGGGTGGCGGTCAGTCGGCGCTCGGCCACGTCCCACAGGGCGACCGTGTTGTCCTGGCCGATCGTGGTCAGGGTGCGGCCGTCGGCGGTGAACGCGGCCTGGCTCACCTCCTGCGTGTGCCCGTTGAGGACGGCCGTGGTGTCGTGCGACGCCACGTCCCACAGCCGCACGGCGCGGTCGGCGCCGGCGCTGGCCAGGGTGCGGCCGTCGGGGCTGAAGGCGACGGTGCCGACGGCGCCGGTGTGGCCGGTCAGGGTGGCGAGCATGCGGTGGGTGGTGGTGTCCCACAGCTTCACGGTGTGGTCGGCGCCGCTGGTGGCCAGGGTGCGGCCGTCGGGCGCGTACGCCACCGCTCGTACGGAACCGGCGTGACCGGTGAGCGTCGTGAGGGCGCGCTGGGACGCCACGTCCCACAGCCGGGCGGTCTGGTCGTACCCGGCGGTGGCCAGGGTGTGTCCGTCGGGCGAGAACACCGCCGAGGAGACGGCGCCGGTGTGGCCGGTGAGGATGCCCGTCGTGCGGTCGGAGGCGACGTCCCACAGCCGTACGGTGCGGTCGGCGCCGGCGCTGGCCAGGGTGCGGCCGTCGGGGCTGAAGGCGACCGTGTTGACGATGCCGGTGTGGCCGGTCAGGGTGGCGAGCATGCGGTGGGTGGTGGTGTCCCACAGCTTCACGGTGTGGTCGGCGCTGCCGGTGGCCAGGGTGCGGCCGTCGGGCGCGTACGCCACCGCCGTCACGGTGCCGGTGTGACCGGTGAACTGGTTGGAGGAGTAGGCGGCGTAGGCGCTCAGCAGGCTGCCGCGGGCCTCGGTGGTGCGGGCCGTCCGGTAGCCCTCCAGCGCGACCAGCGCCGCGGCCTCGGGCTGCGTTTCGAGGAGTTGCCTGGATTGGGCGGCCCGTTCGCGGGAGACCGCGACGCGGCGCTGCGCGTCGGACTGCTCCCCCTGGACGAACGCGGTCACCGCCAGCACCAGGGAGAGCACGGTCAGGACGGCCAGCGCCACGACCGTCCGGCGCCGGCGACGGCCACGCTGGCCGTCCGCCGCGGTGCTGGCGTCCAGGAAGGCGGACTCAAGCCGGTTGAGCGCCGCGCCGCGGGTACGGGACCAGCTCCAGGCGGTGGCGAGCTGTGCTCCCCGGTACAACGCGCCCGGGTCGCGCTGGAGTTCGTTCCAGGTCAGGGCGGCCTGGGTGAGCCGGCGGTGTGTCCGCAGGGCCTCGCGGTCGACGTCGAGCCAGTGGCGCAGCCGAGGCCAGGCGCGGATGACCGCTTCGTGGGCGACGTCGACGGTGCCGTCGGCCAGGACGATCAGGCGGGCGGCGGCGAGCCGGTGCAGGAGGTCGTCGACGGTCGCGGCGTCGGCGAGGCCGTCGAGTTCCTTCCGGGCCAGGCGGCGGCGGGTGTCCTCGGTGCCCTCGCCCGGGGCGGTGAGCCGGAGGAACAGCAGCCGCATGGCCTCCTGGTGGCCCGGCGGGAGAGCGGCGTACATGGCCTCGGCGGTCTGGGTGATGGCTCCCCGCATGCCGCCGGTGGCCCGGTAGTCGGCCAGCCGCAGGACGGTCCCGCGGTGCCTGGTCCAGGTCTCGCGCATCGCGTGGGCCACCAGCGGCAGCGCGCCGGGCTGGCCGGTGGCCTCCGCGAGGACGGCCTCGAGCAGGTCCGGGTCCACCACGACGCCCGCTCGGGCCGCGGGTTCGACGACGATGTCCCGCAGCTCGGCCCGGGTGGGTGCGCCGACCGGCAGTTGGGCGCCGGAGCGGAGGGCGGCGGCCAGGGCGGGGTGGGCGAGGCAGCGGTCGTAGAAGTCGGCGCGCACGCTGATGACGACCCGTACCCGGGCCTCGGCCGCGCCGGCCCCGGCCGCTCCGTCGCCGGCTGTGTGGCCGTCGGCCGTCCCGTCGACGGCCGTGCGGTCGCCGGCCGTCCAGGCCAGGCAGGCCAGGGCCGCTTCCCGCTCCCCGACGTCCGCGCAGGTGGTGAAGAGCTCCTCGAACTGGTCGACGACGAGGACGACGCGCCGGTCGGCGGGCTGCGTGACCAGCCAGGTGTCCAGCGCGATCCCCAGGGCCGCGGGCTCGTCGGCCAGCGCGCGGGACAGTGCCTCCGCGTCACCGCCCGTCAGGGCGCAGACCGCCAGGGCCAGCGCCCGTAGCGGGTGGTCGCCGGGGACCAGCGGCGCGGTGTGCCAGGACTCGTCGAGCCGGGGGAGCAGCCCGGCCCGCAGCAGCGAGGACTTGCCGCTGCCGGAGGCGCCGACGACTGCCGTCAGCCGGTGGTCACCCACGTGCCGGACCAGGTGGCTCACCAGTTCCGACCGGCCGAAGAAGATGTCGGCGTCCCCCGTGCCGAACGCGGCCAGTCCCAGGTACGGGCAGTGAGCGGGGTCGCCCCCGTCCGCGCGGTCCTTGTCGCCGTCCTGCGCCGTGGCGGACGGCCCTTGGACGGCCCGGGAAGCCGCCAGCCAGCGGGCCTCCCACTCCGCCTTCTCCCCGCCGCACACCCGCGCGTAGGCGAGCACCACGGCCAGCGACGGCAGGCGCTCGCCCTTCGCTGCCTCCGCCAGCGTGCTGGCGGAGTAGTGCGACTCCTTCGCCAGCGCGCGGTAGCTCGGTGCGCCCGACCGGTCCCGTAGCTGGCGCAGCTCCCAGGCGAGCCGCTCCACCGGACCGGCCTGCGGATCGACGAACCGCTCCGGTCTGCCCAGTCGGGCCTTGCGCCGTGTCCCGTTCGGCCGCGTGTCCACGTTCACCACCCCTGGCAGGCCTCTCCCGCCCCCTCACATCGTTGTCCGACTTGAATGTCCTGCCCAGAGGGCTCTTTCGGACAATGCGCCGCCGCTGCAGAGTTTCTGGCATCGGGGGGTTCGCCGGAACACCTCGTGGCGTTCGGGGGACGGCCCGGTGGCAGCCGCTCGCCACCGGGCCGAGCGCCTCAGGTGCCGCCGCGCAGGTGCCGCCGCTCAAGTCGGCACCTGCGCGGAGGACCCGTCGTCCGCGCGAAAGGCATCCGCCGGTTGCCGGCACACCTGTGACGCAGCTCACTGGAACTGCTTCGTGGTGGCCGGACAACCAGAGGTGTGGACTATTCGCTGCACGAACGGATCAGAGCCGGGGACCCGGGCGCCTTCCGGCAGTTGTTCCAGGAGCACTCGCAGGCGGTTCTGTCGCACGCGGTCCGGGTGAGCGGGGACCGCGCCGGTGCCGAGGACGTCATGGCGGTGGTCTTCCTGGAGGCCTGGCGGCTGCGGGACAAGCTCCGCGACGAGGGGACCACTCCTCGCCCGTGGTTGATGGGCATCACTGTCAACGTGCTGCGCAACCGGGCCAGGGCCGCCCGCCGGCATGCGGCCGCCCTCGCCCGCATGCCGCTCGCCGAACCCGCCCCGGACTTCGCCGACGAGTTGGTCGGCCGGCTCGCCGACCGCGATCAACTGCTCGCTGCCAAGGCGGCGCTGGAGAAACTGCGCCGCGGGGAGCGCGAGGTGTTCTCGCTGTGCGTGTGGGCGGGCCTCAGCTACCCCGAGGCCGCCGAGGCCCTCGGCATCCCGGTCGGCACCGTGCGCTCCAGGCTCTCCAGGGCCCGGACCCGGCTGCGTGCTCTGGCCGACAAGGAACTGCGGCAGGCTTCGAAAACTCGCCGGGAACCCCTGCCGGCAGCCGGACAAGTACAGGGTGGCCGGATGGTTCCGGCCCGGTCGAACAAGGAGTGGAACAGATGACCAGCACCCCGGAGTGGCAGCAGCCGCTTGAGGACGCGGAGCTGAGGCACCTGCTGCCGGCGGCCGGAGCACCGGCCGCCCCGCTCGGCCGACAGCGCCAGATCGAGGAGTTCCTGATGAACGAGATCACCCGTACCCCCGAAGCCGCAGTGCCGGTCCGCCCCGAGGCCAGGAGGCGTCGGCGGCTGCTGATCGCCGTGCCCACCACGGTGGCGGCCTTCGCCCTCGCCGCCACCGTGGCGGCCACCACGCTCGGCAGCCCGGGAACGACCCCCGCGCGCAGTGAGCGCGTCGCCGCACCCGTCATCCAGGTCTCGGCGGGCGAAACCGCGGGCCTGGCCGGCGCGGTGGAGCGGATCTCGCTGGCCGCCGCGGCCGCGCCCGACCTCGTCCTGCGCCCGGGGCAGTACGTCTACATCGAGAGCACCGTCTCCCACCTCACGGGCACCATCGACGCCGCCAGCGGCACCTCGAACGTGTGGGTCGAGAAGCCCCACCAGCGCCAGATCTGGCACTCGGCCGACGGCCGCACGGGCTGGCTCACCGAAGAGGGCAAGTCCCCGGAAGGCGGCAAGGCACTCGAATCGGGCACTGGTGCCTACCTGAACGCGCCCTCCTACGACTACGTGCGCACCCTGCCCACCGACCCGCAGGAACTGCTGCAGAAGATCTACACCGAGACCAAGGGAAGCGGCAACGGGCCGGACCAGGAGGCGTTCGTCACCATCGCCGACCTGATCCGCGAGCAGGCCGTCCCCGGCAAGCTCGCCGCCGCGCTCTACCAGGCCGCGGCCCGCATCCCCGGTGTCGTCCTCCTCGACAGCGCCACCGACGCCGCCGGGCGCACCGGCATCGCGATCGCCCGGACCAACACCACCACCGGCTCCCGCGACGAGATCATCTTCGACCGCAGCTCCTACGCCTTCCTGGGCGAGCGCAGCGTCCAGGTCACCGAAGCCTACGGAGTCAAGCCCGGCACCGTCACCGCGAACACCGCCGTCCTCAAGCGCGCCGCCGCCGACGCCCCCGGCCGCCAGCCGGGCAACGCACAGGCCTGACCACACCCGCGCGTCGCTCCGCCCGTCGCTCCGGCCCCCGTTCTCGGGCCGGGGCGACGGGCGGAGCTGTGTGAGCAGACGGGCGGAGCTGCGTGAACAGCAGTTGACAGTGAACCCGGCCGGCTTCGGAACGTCACGCCCTAGCGGCGGGCGAGGCCGTCGATCATCAGGGAGACGGTGAAGTCGAAGCGGTCGTGGCCCGTGCCGGCGGTGAGTTCGGCGGCGTGGCGGGTGGTGTGGGGGAAGGTCTCGGCGGGCAGGGCGGTGAGGCGGCGCAGCAGCTCGTCGCGGTCGAGGACCCACGCGTCGTCGTCGTGTGCTGCTCGCTGGCGCACGATCGAGGCTTCGAGGCAGTAGGCGGCCACGTACAGCAGGAGTGCGTCGACGGCCCAGGCGGCGGCCTGTGGGGCGACGCCGCCGGCGAGCAGGATCGCCAGCATCCCTTCGCTGACGCGCATGGTTTCGAGGTCGGTGGGGGCGATGGCGAGCGCGGCGCGGGAGATCCCGGGGTAGTCCAGGTACTGGTCGCGGATCCGGGTGCAGACGCCGCGGATCTGGTCCCGCCAGGCCGCGGGGTCGGGCTCGGGCAGGGCGAGCGCGGCGCACAGCCGTCCGATGAGCAGCTCGTCGAGGTCGGCCTTGTTGACGACGTGGGCGTAGAGGGAGGCGGGCCCGGTGTCGAGGGCGCCGGCGAGGCGGCGCATGGTCAGTGCCTCGTAGCCCTCGGTGGCGATGACGCCCAGCGCGGTGTCGATGACCTGGTCCACGGTGATGGGGGCCTTGCGGCGTCGCGGCCTGGGGTCGGTTTCGGCGTCGGGGTTCGGCGGCTGGTGGCGTGCCGCGCGTCGCTCTCTCGGGTTCACCGGATCATCATAGCTTGACACGAACGCTGTTCGTTTATAGAACATTGTTCGTGACTAGGAATGTGAACGTGAACCGGGATCCGCATCAGGATTCGAACCAGACCATGAACCAGGACGTGGACGTGGACGTGACCGTCGTCGGCGCCGGGCCGGTGGGCCTCGTGCTCGCCGCCGAGCTGGCGCTCTCCGGGGCGACGGTGCAGGTGCTCGAACGGCTCGCCGAGCCGGACCGGTCGATGAAGGCGGGGGCGGTCAACGTCCCGACGGCCGAGGCGCTCGACCGCCGCGGCCTGCTGCCGGCCGCCGAACAGGTGCAGCGGGAGCAGCTCGAACGGGTCGGGTCGTTCGCCCGCGCGGTCGACCAGCCGCCCGGCGGTGGCCGGCCGGCGCGCGCACCCCGCTTCACCGGGCACTTCGCCGGGATGGTCCTCGACGCCGACCTCGTGGACTGGTCCGATACCGACCTCGCCGCGCACACCGCCGTCGACGGAGCGCGGATGGTGCCGCAGCGCGAGCTGGAGGCGCTGCTGGCCGGCCAGGTCGCGCGTCTGGGCGTGGCGGTGCGTCGCGGGGTGGAGGTCACCGCGCTCGAAGACACCGGCGACGGCGTGCTCGTCACCACCACCGCCGGCACGGTGCGCACCGGATGGCTGGTCGGGTGCGACGGCGGGCGCAGCACCGTGCGCCGCCTCGCGGGCATCGGCTTCCCCGGCACCGACCCCGAACTCACCGGACACCTGGCGGTCGTCGACATCGCCGACCCCACGGTGCTCGCGGACGGATGGGTGTGGTCGTCCAAGGGCGCCTACCGTTGCGGGCCGCAGCCCGGGCGGGTGGTCACCGTGGAGTTCGGCGGCGCCCCCGCCGACCGCTCCGCGCCGGTCACCCTTGAAGAGGTGCAGAGCAGCCTGCGCCGGGTCTCGGGCACCGACGTCACGCTCACCGCGCTGCGTGGCCCCGCGACCCGCTGGAGCGACAACGCCCGCCAGGCCGCGGCCTACCGCTCGGGGCGGGTGCTCCTGGCCGGCGACGCCGCGCACGTGCACTCGCCGTTCGGCGGCCAGGGGCTCAACCTCGGGGTCGGCGACGCGATGAACCTCGGCTGGAAGCTCGGCGCCGTGGTCGCCGGGTGGGCGCCCGAAGGGCTGCTCGACACCTACGACGCCGAGCGCCGCCCCCTCGGCGCCTGGGTACTGGACTGGACGAGGGCCCAGATCGGGGTGATGCGCGGGGACGCCAAGTCGGCCGCGCTCCGGGAGGTCGTCGCCGACCTGCTGGGCACCGGGGCGGGCGCGACCTACGCGGTCAAGAAGATCTCCGGGGTGACGCAGCGCGTCGACCTGCCCGGCGACCACCCGCTGGTCGGGCGGTACGCCCCCGACCTGTGGCTGGGGGACGGCTCCCGGCTGGTCGACCACGGCCACGGCGGCGGGTTCCTGCTGCTCGACCGTACGGCGGACGGCGCGTTCACCCGTCTCGCCGCGGGCTGGACCGGGCGGGTGACCAGCGTGACCAGCGTGACCGACGACCACGCGACGCCGACCGGAGTCCTCGTCCGCCCGGACGGAGTGGTCGCCTGGGCCTGCGACACCACCGACACCGACACCGACACCGACACCGACACCGACACCGACACCACCGCCGCCGACGCCGCCGGCCTCGAAGCCGCCCTGCACCGCTGGGCGGGCACGCCGTCCCCCTCGCCGGAGCCCGAGCCGGTGCGCTGAACCCCGGTGCGCGTCGACCTCGGCGGGTGTCCTGCCGCACGGCGTTGCCCCCCGCTCCTCGGGGGCGGCCGTTCAACCGTGGTGCCGACTCCCCGCCCGCTCCCGCGGCGTCACCCCGGGGAGGGACCGTGGGCGGTGGGCAGACCTTTGGCGAGGGCGGCGGCCAGTTCGGCCAGCATCTCGCCGGGGCCGGGCCGGTCCTGGTGCCAGGCCGCGACGGTGGTGAGGGTGAGATCGCCGCCTTCGATGGCGAGGGTCACGACGGGCTCGCCGGTGAAGGCCTTGCCTGTGGTGCCACCGCCCAGGGCGATGAGGGTGAAAGCCTGGCCTGCGGCGACCAGGTGGGCCAGGCCGCCGAAGTTGTCCCCTTCGAGCCTGATGCGCTTGCGGACCGCGACCCGGTTCAGGGCGTCGTCCAGTCTGCGGTAGATCTCCGGTGCGGCGTCGTAGCCGATCGAGGCGAACGGCAGGTGCGCGAGCTCTTCCAGCCGGACGGTCGTGCGGGCGTCGAAACCGGTCCCGCGTCCGACCACCACGGCCACCGGGGCCGTCTCCAGGTCGAGGGTGCGGATGCCGGGGCCGGTGACGGGACCGTGGAGGAAGCCCATGTCGATCTCGCCGGTGAGCAGGGAGCGCACCAGGGGCTCGGTGCTGGCGGGGCGCAGCCGCAGGAGGAGATCGGGGTGCCGGGCCGCGACGGTGTTCAGGAAGCTGGTCCGCAGTTCGGTGGACACATCGGGTGCGATGCCGATGACGACGGTGCGCGCAGTGGTGCCGGCTGCCGTGCGGACGAGGCCGGGGAGGGCGTCGAACCGTCGGATCGTGTCGCGGGCCGCCGGTAGCAGCGTCTCGCCGGCGGGGGTGAGTTCGACCTTGTGGTGGGTGCGGACGAACAGGGGGGTGGCGAGTTCGCGTTCCAGGTCCCTGATGCGCTGGCTCAGCGGGGAGGTCGCCATGTGCAGGCGTGCGGCGGCGCGGGTGAAGTTCAACTCCTCGGCGACGGCCACGAAGTACCGCAGATGCAGCATGTCCACCGCCACAACATACGCCCGTCTTCCACGTGACCGGTGCGGTCACGTGCGCGTGCGGGGATTGGTCGTGGCCGCCGGGGACGGTCGCCTCCTAACGTCGGACGGGAAGGGCTCACCCCATCGAGGGAAGGTGTTGACCATGAGCGGCCGACCCATTCGCATCGCCAACTTCTCCGGCTACCTGGGAGACCGGTACACCGCCATCGACGAGGCCGTGGCCGGTGACCCGGTCGACGTGCTGGTCGGTGACTACCTGGCGGAGATCACCCTCGCCGGCCTGTCGGCGCAGTACCAGGAGGATCCGGCGCGGGGCTACGTCGAGTACTTCCTCGACCAGCTGCGGCCGCACCTGGCCACGCTGGCCCGGCGGCGGGTCAAGGTGGTGACCAACGCGGGCGGTTTCCGGCCCGCCGCCCTGGCCGAGGCCGTGCGCGCGGCGGCCGCCCGGGCGGGCGTCGAGGTCTCGGTGGCCCACATCGAGGGCGACGACCTGCTGCCCCGGCTGCCCGAACTGGCGCGGGCAGGGCACCGGTTGGAGCACCTCGACACCGGCCGGCCGCTGGCGTCGTGGGGCGCGGAGCCCGTGTCTGCCAACGCCTACCTCGGCGGTTGGGGCATCGCGCGGGCGCTGGCCGAGGGCGCGGACATCGTCGTGTGCGGCCGGGTCACGGACGCGTCCCTGGCCCTGGGCCCGGCGGCGTGGTGGCACGGCTGGGACGGCACGGACTGGGACCGGCTGGCCGGTGCGGTCGTCGCCGGGCACATCATCGAATGCGGCCCGCAGGCCGTCGGCGGCAACTTCTCCGGCTTCACCCGCATCCCGGGCATGCTCACCCCCGGCTTCCCGATCGCCGAGATCGCCGAGGACGGCACCAGCGTGATCACCAAGCACCGGCGGGACGGCGGGGCCGTCACGGTCGACACCGTCACCGCCCAGCTCGTGTACGAGATCCAGGGGCCGCGCTACCTCAACCCCGACGTCACCGTCCACCTGGACGGCGTCCGGCTCCATCCGGCCGGTCCCGACCGGGTCCGGGTGTCCGGGGCGGCGGGTTCGCCTCCGTCGCCGACGACCAAGGTCGCGCTCTTCGCGCCCATCGGCCACACGGTCGTGAACACCGTCTACGTGACCGCGCCCGAGGTCGAGGAGAAGGTGGACCTGCTGCGCGCCCAGATCGGCAGGGACCTGCCCGCGGGCGTGGACGAGCTGGACATCACCAGGATCGGGACCGCGGCCACCGACCCCGAGACGCAGTGGGACGCGACGGTCGCGCTGCGGGTCATGGCCGCCGCCCGCGAGCGCGAGCCGCTGGAGCGCCTCGACCTCGCGGGCCGGCTGGGCAGCCTGTACCTGCAGAGCATCCCGGGTTTCTTCCTGGACGGCCAGGCCGTCCCGCAGACCAGCCCGAAACCCAGGATCGACTACTGGCCCGCCCTGCTGGACATCACCGCCGTGGCCCACCGGGTGGTCCTCGCCGAAGGCCGCACCCTCGACATCGCACCCCCCTCCCGGACGGCGACGGCCCGTCAGCCCGTCCACCCCGAGCCCGAGGAAGCCGTAGAGGAAGCCGTGGAGGCAACCCGGGTGCGCCGCGTGCCGCTGGGCACGGTCACCTACGCCCGCAGCGGCGACAAGGGCGGCAACAGCAACGTGGGGATCTGGGCCCACGACCCCGCCGTGTGGCCGTGGCTGCGCCGGACGCTGACCACGGCGCAGCTGCGGCTGCTGCTGCCGGAGGCGAAGGACCTCGACGTGGTCCGCCACGAGTTCGAGCACCTGCGCGCCGTGCACTTCGTCCTGCGCGGACTGCTGGGAACCGGGGGGTCGTCCAATCTGCGGGTCGACCAGGTCGGCAAGGCGGTCGGCGAATACCTGCGCGCCAAGCACGTCCTGGTCCCCGAAGCACTGCTGACCGGCGCGGAGGGCCCCGATGACGCTCACTGACCAACTCGCCGAAGCGGTCGCCGACCCGCTGACCCACGACGCCTTCGACCCGCACGCCCACCTCGCCCAGGTCCTGGCCGGGATCGGGATGAGCCCCGCCGACACCGGGGGTGCCATCGCCTTCCACGGCGCGGACCCGGTGGTGCCCAGCACCCTGCGCCTCGGGGCCGCCTCCGCCATCGCGCTGGCCGCCAAGTCCGCCGCCATCGCCAAGCTCTGGCGGCTGCGCGGCGGTCCCGGACAGGACATCGCGGTGGACCTGCGGGTCACCCCGCACCGGCTCTGCCCCTTCTACGACCGCAGGTGGGAACTGCTGAACGGCCACCCGCCCACCGCCTCGTCGAACCCCTCCCAGGCCCTGGGATTCCGCTTCTACCGTACGGCGGACGACCGCTGGGTCATGCCCCTCAACCCCTACCCCAAGATCAAGATCGCCGCCCAGCGGCTGCTCGACGTCCCGGACGACCCCGACCGCGTGGCCGCCGCCATCGCCCGCCGCGACGCGCGCGAGCTGGAGGAAGCCGCCGGGGCGGCCGGAGTGGTCCTGCCGATGCTGCGCACCACCGGTGAACTGCTCGCCGAGCGGCACTACCGCGACGTCCTCGCCGACCTTCCCCTGATCGAGATCACCAAGATCGCCGACAGCGAGCCCGAGCCGTTCCCCCACGGCGCCGACCAGCCCCTGTCCGGGATGCGCGCGCTCGGCATGGGCCACGTGATCGCCGGCGCCGGCCTCGGCCGGGCCCTCGCCCTGCACGGCGCCGACGTCCTCAACCTCTGGCGCCCGGACGAGTTCGAACACGACCTCACCTACGCCAGCGCCAACGTCGGCGTACGGTCGGCCACCGTGGACCCCTACCAGGGCGAAGGCGCCCGGCGGATCAGAGAACTGCTCGCCTCGGCCGACGTCTTCTACGCCAACCGCAGGCCGGGATACCTGGAACGGATCGGCCTCACCGCGCAGGAGGCCGCGCACCTGCGCCCCGGCATCGTCCACGCCACCGCCTCGCTCAACGGTGAACGAGGCCCCTGGGCGGAGCGCGTGGGCTTCGACCAGAGCGCCGGAAGCCTGACCGGCATGATGCTGCTGGAAGGCGGCGGCCAACGCCCCGCACTGCCGCCGATCCTCGTGGTCAACGACTACATCGTCTCCTGGCTGATGGCCGCCGGCGTCGTCGAGGCCCTGACCCGCCGGGCCACCCACGGCGGCAGCTACCGGGTCCACGTCTCGCTGACCCGCGCCGCCCTGTGGATCCTCGCCATGGGGGTGTTCGACCACGCCTATGCCCACGAGACCGCCGGACACGGCGAGCAGCACGCCTACCTGCCCCCACGGACCTTCACCGCCGACACCCCGCTGGGCCGCTACCAGGGCGTCACCGACCAGGTGGCCATGTCCCGCACCCCCGGCCGGTACCGCACCGTCCTCGTGCCCCGGGGCTCCTGCCGCCCGCAATGGGAGCGGTGACGCCGCGACCCCGGGCCGGTCAGGGGGAGTCCGGCCCGGGGATGCGGACGCCGGCGGAGCGGAGCTCGGTCTCGACCAGTGCGACCAGCCGGGCCCCGCCCGATCCCTGTTCTTCGCCGTGGTGGGCGATCAGCTGGTACCGGCGCGCGGCTTCGGCGCGGGCTTGGAGGCCGGTCACGATCTTCAGCTGGGCGGGGTTGGCGAGGAAGTGGTCGGCCGCGGCGGTCGCGAGTTCGGCGATGCGCGGGTCGTCCGGCTCCCAGGCCGCGGCTTCGGCGCCGCGCTTGAGCAAGGCGACGAACCGGCTGTCCAGCAGGGCGTGTTCGACATGGGTGAGGTAGTCGTCGAAGCCTTCCGGTACCAGGGCCCTGGCCAGCACCCAGCCCTCCCTGGTGGCCGCCGCCTCGTCCGGGGTGAAGCCGAGGTCGGCCATCCGCTCCAGCAGTGCCACGGCGCGGTCGGGCAGCAGCGCCCGGTCGCCGTCGGCGAGCCGGTGCAGCATGTCGCGCCGAGCGGTCAACTCCTCGATCCGTTCGGTGAGTTGACGTTCGACGTCGGCGAGCTTGGCGGTGAACAGTGCGGCGTCGGCGTCGAGCAGGGGCCCGGTCTCGGCCAGCGGCACCCCGGCGGCGGCCAGCGTCCGGACCTGCACCAGCCGCAACAGGTCGGCCGATCCGTACCGCCGGTATCCGGAGCTGTCGCGTTCCGGCTCCTCGGCCAGGCCGAGCTTGTGGTAGTGCCGCACCGTCTTCACCGTGACGCCGACGAACGCCGCCGCCTGCCCGATCGTGACTCCGTTCATCCGCCAATCCTGCCTCGGGTTCGAACTCGGTGGCTACGCGCAGCACATCAGTCCGTCGGCCGGGCCGGATCGGCCTGCCCGCCGCGGAACACCTCGCCGACGAGCCTGTGCATCGCCTGCTGGAACGCCCCGCCGACGGACAGGCCGGCGTCGTCCACGCAGTTCAGCGCGGCGGTCAGGGTCCTGCTGCCGTCGGGCGTGCCGTACATCAGCGCCGCGTGGCCCACGGCGGCGCCGTTGTGGGAGATGACGGTGGCGCCGTCGTCCGTCGTCACCACGAACACGCCCAGGCCGTAGTCCATGTTCGGGATGCCCGTCGGGTGCGGGGTACACATCTCGGCCAGCAGCGGGGGCGGCAGGAGCCTGCCGCCCAGGAGCGCGGAGATGAACGTGTGGAGGTCCCGGGTGGTGGAGATCATGTCGCCGCCGCTGGAGATCCAGGAGGGGTTCTGGCGGGTGATGTCGACCGTCCTCTGCTCGCCGGCGTCCTCGTAGCGGTAGTAGGCGTGGGCGTGCGGCTCGGGGATCTCCGGCGAGGCGCCCGGCACCACGGTGCCCGACAGTCCGAGCGGCCCCAGGACCAGCCGCCGCATCTCCTCGGCGACCGGGCGGCCGGTGACCTTCTCGATCAGCAGCCGGGTCAGCACGTAGTTGGTGTTGGAGTAGCTCCAGCCCGCCCCCGGCTCGAACCGGGCCGGCCTGGACAGCGCCAGCCGCACCAGCTCCTGCGGCCGGTAGGTCTTGAACCGGTTGTCCATCCACTCCCTGCCCGTGGTGCCGTAGGGGATGGGGATGCCCGGCGCGACCGTCCCGTCGGCGTAGACCTCGCCGGTGTGGTTGAACACCCCGCTGGTGTGCTGCAACAGCATCCGCACCGTGATCCGCCCGTCCAGCCCGAACTCGGGCAGGTAGTGCGCCGCGGGGGTGTCCAGCCCGACCTTGCCCTCGGCCACCAGTTGCAGCACCAGGGTCGCGGTGAAGGTCTTGGTGCTGCTGCCGATCCGGACCCGCCCGTCCGTCGGCGGCTTCGCGGCCCCGCCCAGTTCGGCCGCCCCGGCGCTGCCGACCCACGCGCCCCGCTCGTCGTGCACGCGCAGCGACACCCCGGTGAAACCGGAGTCGACGATCTCCTCGATCGCCTTCCGCAGTTCCGGGCGGTCCTGCCCGGCGGCGTCGGGGGCGACGGTCCGCAGGGTGCTCTCGTCCTGGCCGGAAGGGCCGGAAGGGCCGGAAGGGCCGGAAGGGCCGGAAAGGGGGAGTGGCATGGTGGTGTGCTCCTTCACATCGGTGACGCCCGGGTCGGCGTCGTGCCGTTGCGAGGAGCTTGAGCCCTGACCCAAGGTCAACCTCAACGGTGATCTGGCTCACAGGCGAGCGGGGGCAAGCCCCGGCGGGCAGGCACCCTCGCCGCTCGGCAGCCTCCACGCCACCCGCCACCGGGAGGCCGCCACGGACCAGTGGCAGCCCGGCAGTCCTCGATGAGAGAAGTGGCGAGAACCGCGGGTTTCCGCGCGGTGCCCGCCGCCACCGGGGCGGACCGCCGCGCGTCGCCCGTGACGGCGGCCTCCGCTTCGGGTATGACGGGTCCACGGCCGTGAAACGCGCACGCCACCGGTGCGACGTTCCCGGCCGCACACATGCCGGTGTCGAACGAGGCGGGCAGTCATGGAACTCGGAGTGTTCGGAATCAGCGCCAAGGCCACGCACGGGCGGCAGGCGACGGCGCGCCTGGCCGCCCTGGCCGAGGAACTCGGTTACCGGTCGTGGTGGGTGGGCGACCACGTGGCGCTGCCCGACCCGCGCACCCCCGACTCGCCCATGGATGCGGACGAGCCGATCCTCGACCCGCTCGTCCACCTCGCCTATGTCGCTGCCCTCACGCAACGGATCGAACTCGGCACCGGGATCATCATCCTGCCCCAACGCCACCCCGTGGTCCTCGCCAAACAACTCGCCAGCCTCGACGTGCTCAGCGGCGGCCGGCTGCGGGTCGGCGTCGGAGCCGGCTACCTGGAACCGGAACTCGCCGCAGTGGGCGTGCCGTTGGCCGAGCGCGGCGCGCGCACCGACGAGTACCTCGACGCCATGACGGCCCTGTGGACCCAGCCCGCACCCTCCTTCCAGGGCAGGTACGTCGCCTTCGACCACCTCGACGCCCACCCCCGCCCCGTACAGACCGGCGGCCCGCGCATCCTCATCGGCGGACACAGCCCCGCCGCCTACCGCAGGGCCGTCGCCCGCGGCCACGGCTGGTTCGGCGCCGGCGACAGCCCCGACCAGCTCGCCGCCAACCTCGCCGGGCTGCGCAAGGCGGCCGACGAGGTCGAACGCCCCGCCCGGCTGGGCCCCCTCGAACTCAACTACACCGCCATGACGCCCGTCGACACCGAGGCCTACCACCGCTACGCAGCACTCGGCCTCACCCGCCTCGTCGTCTACCCCCTGCCCCTCGACGACGTCCAGGACGTCGCCGACTTCCTCCGCCGACACGCCCGCCTCCCCCACTGAACGAGCCGAGGGCCGGCCGCCATCAGTCAAGTTCCAGCCCCATCCGTGAAGCGCCCCGACTGCATTGCGTTCATGGCCACCTGCACGAGCGCAATCCAGCGCAAGCGGATCTGGCCCGATCGTGTCGTATGGGCGAGCGGTGGTCTCACGTGGACGCGGGCCGCGCACCGGGCAACCACCCGGGCCCGGGCCGGGGGTCCGGTCAACGACGGGACCGCCCTCCGGACGCGCACCATCGAGTCATCGCCGCGGCCCGGGGAGAACGCGGGGTTCGGGCCTGGTCCGGCGGGAACGGCCGGACCGGGCCCGAAGTGCCGTGGTGGCGGGCGGTGTTACAGGCCGTCGGTGAAGAGGAGGAGGTTGGGGGTGTCCTGGTGGACGTTGCTCAGGACGTTCCGGGTGGCGGCGCGTTGGAGGAAGGCGGCGGTCTCGGCGGGGTCGGCGTCGGGGTGTTCGGCGGTGTAGAGGGCGGCGGCGCCGGTGACGTGGGGCGCGGCCATGGAGGTGCCGCTGAGGGTGGTGCTGCCGCCGCCGAGTTTGGCGGATTCGATGGCCTGGCCGGGGGCGTGGAGGGTGACGCAGGGGCCCCAGTTGGAGAAGGTGCTCTCCTGGTCCTGCCGGTTGGTGGCGGCGACGGTGACGACCCGGTCCGCGGAGGCGGGGGAGGCGGTGCAGGCGTCGGCGGCGTCGTTGCCGGCGGAGACGACGGGCAGGACGCCCTTGTCGGAGAGTGCGGTGGTGGCGTCGTTGAGGGCCTGGGAGCGTTCCTCGCCGGCGGAGGCGTTGAGGACGGCGGGGTACTGGGCGTGGTGGGCGACCCAGTCGAGGCCGGCGATCATCTGGGCTTTGTCGCCGTTGCCGGTGCAGTCGACGATGCGTACGGAGACGAGGCGGGCCTGCGGGGCGACGCCGTAGGTGCGGCCGGCGACGGTGCCGGCGACGTGGGTGCCGTGGCCGTGGCAGTCGCGGCCGTTCTGGCCGTCGCCGACGGCGTCGAAGCCGGGTACGGCGCGGCCGTCGAATTCCGGGTGGGTGTAGTCGATGCCGGTGTCGAGGATGTAGGCGGTCGTTCCGGCGCCGTGGCCGTGGGTGGTGAACTGGCCGTCCAGGGGCAGGTTCCGCTGGTCGATGCGGTCCAGGCCCCAGGTGGCGGCCGGTGCCCGGGTGGCGCTCGCACCGTCGTGGGGGGCCGGGACGCGGAGGGTGGTGTTCTCCTCGACGGCTTCGACGGCGGGGCTGGTTCGTACGGCGCGCAGCAGGAGGGGGTCGAGGGTGGCGGCGAAGCCGTTCAGCGTGTCGGTGTAGGTGAACCTGGGGGTGATGCCGAGGCCGCGCAGGACCTCACCAGGGTCGCGGCCGTGCTTGAGGGTGACGATGTACTGCCCGGGCACGGCACTGGCGGAGTGCGCCACGGCCACGGCGGTGGAGGCGGTGGGTGGCTGGGCGGCATACGCGGCGGGCGCAAGGGCCGTGACGGGTGTGAGGGTCAGCAGCAGGGCCGCCGACGCCCGGCGGAGGGGCAGGGGCACGGATCGGGCTCCGATCAGTCGGGTCAGTCGGGTTGCCTGCGGGCCCGGCGGCCGCAGGGCACCCGGATCATCCCTGGTGCGGCGGTCGCATCCGCGCCGCCCTGCCGGGCGCGGGGAGCGGACAACCCGTACGGGGGTGGGTGCCGGGAGGCCGAGGCGGGGGAACCAGCCCTGCCGGTCGTCCGGTGGCCGGAGCGCGGTGCGACCCATACCGACCTCGCCCAGGCCCTGTCGCCTCGCCGGTCCGCCGCGCTGGCGACTTGACGAGGAGTAACCGGTTCTCGTTGCCCGCTCCGCATTGAAGCCGCAGGTCACAGGCCCGTGCCGACTGCTGCGGCAGCCCCGCCGAGCGCGTAGCAGGGCGTGGCGGGCCGGTTGCCGGTTGCCGGTTGCCGGTTGCCGGGCGTGCGCAGCCAGGTCCGGCCGGGTGGGGGTCAGGCGTCGTTCTGGCTCGACAGGCAGAAGGTCTTGTCGGCGGCGTGTTCGGTCAGGTACCCGGCGGTGATGAGGGCGGCGACGTCGTACGTGCCCGGGATGTCGCCCGGCTTCAGGGCCGGGTCGAGCCACTGCTGGAGTCCGTTGCCCGGCTGGGAGAACGCGCCCGCGATGTGCCCCTGCTGGACGTTGAACGGCCTCTGCACCTCGAAGCAGTGGTAGTTGTCCTCGCCCCCGTTGAGGGAGTCCGGCGGAAGGGCGCGCTGGGAGAACAGTGTGCCGCCGGGGGCGAGGAACGAGCCGTAGGCGCTGTTCCCGAAGCGGTCCAGCTTCTGGTGCTCCGTCATGCTCTGTACGGCCATGTCGAGGGTGCCGTCGTTGTCGGTGAAGCCGTTGTGGTCCGGGTACTTCCACCCCCTCCAGTCCCGGTACCAGTCCAGGAAGCGCACCGGCGTCACTCCGCCCAGCCGGTCGTAGCCCGCCAGCAGCTTGGTCAGCACGGAGTCCGTCGGCAGGGTGACCGGGCCGAGTTCCTTCCGGGTGCAGAGGTAGTTCTCGGCGCCGGTATCGCGGACCTTGGGGACGCCCTCGCACTCCGTGATCGGCACCGCCCGGGAGGCGGGGGACTGCGCGGCGGCGGTGCCGGTGGCGGCCAGCCCCGTCAGGGGTAGGGCGATCGCCAGCGAGAGGGCGGCGAGAGTGGGGGTGCGCATGGGCGGGCGGCTCCGTTCGGGGTGCGGGGCGTGGAGGGGTGGGACTGGGCGGGTTGCGGCCGTCGGCTCGTACGGCGGACCGTGTGGCCGCCGGACCCGCGCACAGTTACGCACGGCGATTTGCCTTCGTGCGCGCACAAGATGTCCGACGCCGCTGGTGCCCACCCGTTCGGCCGATGCCGCTGACGGATGCTCGGCTCGCGGGAGCCGGACCCGTCCCGTCCGCTCCCTCGCCCTCATCCAGCCCTCCGCCTTCACCGGGGTAGCGCTTGTCAGACGACCGCACGCGCCTTGGTGTCGGCTGTCACGCTTCGGCACATGCGGAGCCTTTCCGGTGGTGCCGTAGCATCCGGATGGCAAAAACGCACACCTGTCAGCGGGGGAGAGTACTGCACTTGTTCAAGAGATCGACGGCCGTGCCGGCCGGGGCGGGCGCACGGGCGGCCTGCGCGGCCGTGCTGATGGTGTCGGGTGCCCTGGTGCTCGGCTCATGCTCGTCCGTGGGGTCGCCGGGCGGAGGGCGGGAAACGCCGGGCGGAGGACGGGAAACGCCGAGCGAGCCCACACGTGTCGAGTCCCGGGAGGAGGCGCTGGCCCGGACGGATCGGGTCCAGGGCCACGTGCGCGAGCTGACGGGCCTTGAGCGGGATCCGTGGAGCAAGCTCATCGGCTACTACAGGTGCCCGGGGCGGGGATCGGGTGTGGCCGACGAGGGCGAGGCCTACCAGCTCAGCTCGGGGATCCTGCTCAAGGCCACGGACGACCAGCGCCCCGAGGTGCTGCGGGCGCTGCGGGAGAAGCTGGCGGGCGAGGGCTTCAAGATCACCTCGTCGGCGTCCGGTGCGGACGCTCAGTCCACCCCGCCCACCTGGGAGTTCGATGCCGTCCACGAGTCCGACGGCTACACCGTTTCGGCGGGCGCGTCGAAGCCCGGCCAGGGTGTGAGTGTGATGGTCGTCCTGCCCTGCCAGGCCCCGCCGTCCGCCGGTGCGGCTTCGCCCGCTCCGACGGCCACCACCTGAGGTCGGCGCGTCGGTCACGTCAACTACGCTACTGGAAAAGGTAGTTGGCGTCAGTCCCGGCACGTTGACTCGTGGCGGCGGGACGCCCCGGCGTGGGTGCGCCGGGGCGTCCGGTCAGGCGTCGGTGCGGCTCGTCGCGGTCAGCGGGGCGTACAGCTCGGGGCGGCGGGTGCGCAGGAGGCCGAACTCCCGCCAGTCCCGGCACTGGTCGAGGTCGAGGTCGGCGACGAGGACGGCGGGCCGGTCGCGCGGGGCGCGGAGCAGGATCCGGCCGTACGGGTCGGAGATGAACGACGAGCCGTAGAAGGTGGACCGGCCCTCCGTCCCGATCCGGTTGGGCACGATCATGAACAGCGCGTTGGCGAGGCCGTTGGCGCTGATGGCGTGCTCCCACATGGGCCGGGTGTCGAAGTCCGGGAGGTCCACCTCGGAGCCGATGGCCGTGGGGTGGACGAGGACTTCGGCGCCGCCGAGCGCGTAGGCCCGGGCGAGTTCGGGGAACCACTCGTCCCAGCAGGTGGGGAAGCCGAAGGCGGCGCCCTGGTGGGCCAGGACGGGGAACCCGCTGTCGCCGGGGCGGAAGCACAGGTCCTCGCGGTAGCCGGGGAAGGCCGGGATGTGGTTCTTCCGGGTTCTGGCGACGAGGGTGCCGTCGCGGTCCACGCAGACGGCCGTGTTGTAGCCGAGGCCGCCGTCCTCGGCGCGCTCGTACAGGGAGGCGTGGACGCTGATGCCGAGTTCGGCGGCGAGTTCGGCGGCGAGGCGGGTGGTGGGCCCCGTCTCGACGTCCTCCAGGTGGCGGGCGGCGCCCTCCCCCATCGGGTCGTCGGTGTTGCAGAAGTAGGGACTGCGGGTCAGCTCGGGCAGGCACACCATCGTCGCGCCCTGCGCGGCGGCGAGTGCCACGCCCTCGCGCAGCCGGGCGTCGTGCTCGGCCGGGTCGGTGTGCCAGCGCATCTGCACGAGCCCGACGCGCAGCGGCGCGCGTTCGGCCGGCCTGGTGCGGCCGGGGGAGCCGAGCGGGGAGCCGAAGGAGGTGAGGACGGCGTACGAGGTCACGGGCGGACCGTCCTCGTCTGCCGGCGGGACGTCCGGCAGGTGCGGGAGGCGGGGCCTCCGGCGGCCGTGCGGCCGGTGGTGGTGGACGTGGTCATGGGTGTTCCTTCTGTTCTCTGGTGCCGACGCGGCCCTGCGGTATAACTGAAAGTTCAGTCAGCTTTGCTGGCGTGGTGAAGAATCTAGCCATGCCGGAACGTTCCGGCAAGGGGGTGGCCTGCGAATGGTGGGCGGTTACGCGGTTACGCGGCTGCGCGGTGACCGGCGTCGGGCAGGAGATCAGCGCGGCGGAAACCCGATGGCGCAACGCGCGTGCGGGCCTCTGGACTTACTAGGACGTCCAACTATATGGTCGACGACAGGTCCGCGGTGTCAGGGAAGCCGGTGTGAGTCCGGCACGGTCCCGCCACTGTGACCGGGGAGTTCGTCCTCGCAGACGAAGGCCACTGGCAGCCAGCCGGGAAGGCCTGGGGGCGTGCGGTGATCCGGGAGTCAGGATACCGGCCGCGGGTGTTCCGTGTTTTCCACGAGGATGGAGACGACACGCATGACTCCGGGCTGCTCCCGCTCCACTGCCGCTCCTGGTCGTCCCGTGCCCACGGCCGCCGGGGCGTCCACGCCCTGACGTTCCGTTCCGCCGCCGCACGCCCGTGCCGCGGGGCGCACCACCGTGTGCCCGCCGACCCGCGGCGGCCTCCGATCCTCCTCCTCTCCCCACCCCTGTCGAGAGAAGGAACCCGATGGTCCGAGAACTGACCCACTTCGTCGCCGGCAAGCCCACCGCCGGCACCTCCGGTCGCTTCGGCGACGTGTACGACCCCAACACCGGCCGGGTGCAGGCCCGGGTGCCGCTGGCCAGCCGGGCCGAGGTCGAGGCGGTGATCGCCGACGCCGCGCAGGCCCAGCCCGGGTGGGCCGCGTGGAACCCGCAGCGGCGGGCCCGCGTCCTGCTGCGCTTCCTCCAACTCGTCGAGCAGGAGAAGGACGAGCTGGCCCGGCTGCTGTCCGCCGAGCACGGCAAGACCGTGGCCGATGCCCACGGGGACATCCAGCGCGGCCTGGAGGTCGTGGAGTTCGCCGCCGGCATCCCGCACCTGCTGAAGGGCGAGTTCAGCGACAACGCGGGCACCGGCATCGACGTGTACTCGATGCGCCAGCCGCTCGGCGTGGTCGCGGGCATCACGCCGTTCAACTTCCCGGCGATGATCCCGCTCTGGAAGGCCGCACCCGCCCTCGCCTGCGGCAACGCCTTCGTCCTCAAGCCCTCGGAGCGCGACCCCTCGGTGCCGCTGCGCCTCGCCGAACTGTTCCTGGAGGCCGGGCTGCCGCCGGGCGTGCTGAACGTGGTCCACGGCGGCAAGGAGGCCGTGGACACCCTGCTGGAGGACCCGCGGGTGCAGGCGGTCGGGTTCGTCGGCTCCACGCCGATCGCCCGGTACGTGTACGCCACCGCCGCCGCGCACGGGAAGCGGGCGCAGTGCTTCGGCGGTGCCAAGAACCACCTGGTCGTGATGCCGGACGCCGACCTCGACCAGGCCGCGGACGCGCTGATCGGCGCCGGCTACGGCTCGGCCGGCGAGCGCTGCATGGCGATCTCGGTGGCCGTCCCGGTGGGGGAGGAGACCGCCGACGCCCTGGTGGCCAAACTGGTCGAGCGGATCGCCGCGTTGAAGGTCGGGCGCTCGGACGACCCGGCGGCGGACTTCGGCCCGCTGGTCGGCGCCGACGCGCTGGAGCGGGTCCGCGGCTACCTGGACCTCGGGGTCGAGGAGGGCGCCGAACTCGTGGTCGACGGGCGGGACTTCCGGCTGGAGGGGCACGAGGGCGGCTACTTCCTCGGCGCCTCGCTGTTCGACCGCGTCACGGCGGACATGCGGATCTACCGGGAGGAGATCTTCGGCCCCGTCCTGACCGTGCTCCGCGCCGCCGACTACGAGGAGGCGCTGCGCCTGCCCAGCGAGCACGAGTTCGGCAACGGCGTGGCCATCTACACCCGGGACGGCGACACGGCACGGGACTTCGCGCGCCGGGTGAACGCCGGCATGGTCGGCGTCAACGTGCCGATCCCCGTGCCGGTCGCGTACCACACCTTCGGCGGCTGGAAGCGCTCCGGGTTCGGCGACCTCAACCAGCACGGGCCGGACTCGATCCGCTTCTACACCCGCACCCGCACCGTCACCTCGCGCTGGCCCTCCGGGGTCAAGGAGGGCGCGAGCTTCACCATCCCGACGATGGGCTGAGGGCGCCGTGCACGACCTCACAGAGGACCAGCTCGCCATCGCGGCGACCACCCGGGCCTTCGCCCGCGAACACCTGGCGCCGAACGCGGTCGCGTGGGACCAGGCCAAGCACTTCCCGGTGGACGTGCTGCGCAAGGCGGCGGACGTCGGCCTGGCCGGTGTCTACGTCCGCGAGGAGTCCGGCGGCTCCGGACTCACCCGCGCCGACGGCGTGCTCGTGTTCGAGGCGCTGGCCACCGGCTGCCCGTCCATCGCCGCCTACCTGTCCATCCACAACATGGTCGCCTGGATGATCGACCGTTACGGCGACGACGCCCAGCGCG
Source organism: Kitasatospora sp. NPDC043949 (assembly GCF_056435365.1). Taxonomy (NCBI): domain Bacteria; kingdom Bacillati; phylum Actinomycetota; class Actinomycetes; order Kitasatosporales; family Streptomycetaceae; genus Kitasatospora; species Kitasatospora sp. NPDC043949. The sequence continues at coordinate 134,387 of NZ_JBWKEQ010000007.1, forward strand.
CCCGGTGGCTGCCGGGCCTCAGCGCCATGGCGACCCCCGCCAGCTACTGCCTCACCGAGCCCGGCGCGGGCTCGGACGCGGCGGCACTGACCACCCGGGCCCGCCGGGACGGGGACCACTGGGTCCTCGACGGCGTCAAGCAGTTCATCTCGGGCGCCGGCGTCTCCCGGGTCTACCTGGTGATGGCCCGCACCGGCGGACCGGGGGCCGGCGGGGTGTCCGCGTTCGTCGTCGAACGCGACGACGCCGGCGTCTCGTTCGGTCCCGACGAGAAGAAGATGGGGTGGAACGCCCAGCCCACCCGCCAGGTGCTCCTGGACGGCGTCCGGCTCCCGGCCGACCGCCTCCTCGGAGCCGAGGGCGAGGGCTTCCGGATCGCCATGAACGGGCTGAACGGAGGCCGGCTCGGCATCGCCGCCTGCTCCCTCGGCGGAGCGCAGGACGCTCTGGAGCGGGCCACCGGCTATCTGGCGGACCGCGAGGCGTTCGGCGCCCGGCTCCTGCACGCCCAGGCGCTGCAGTTCCGGCTCGCCGACATGGCCACGGAGCTGGAGGCGGCCAGGTCGCTGCTCTGGCGGGCCGCCTCGGCCCTGGACCGGGGGGACCCCAGGGCGCCGGAGCTGTGCGCGATGGCCAAGCGGCACGCCACCGACACCGGCTTCGAGGTCGCCAACCAGGCGCTCCAACTGCACGGCGGCTACGGCTACCTGGCCGAGTACGGCATCGAGAAGATCGTCCGCGACCTGCGGGTGCACCAGATCCTGGAAGGAACCAACGAGATCATGCGCGTCATCGTCGCCCGCGGCCTGATCGGGGCCGCGTGATGGCCGGGACCGACCTCGACGAGGTCCTGGTCCACCGCGAGGGCCGGGCGGGCCTGATCGTCCTCAACCGCCCCGCAGCCCTGAACGCCCTCACCCACGGCATGGTGCGGAGGATCTCCGAAGCGCTGGACGCGTGGGAGGAGGACGAGCGGGTCGCAACCGTGGTCATCACCGGCGCCGGTGAGCGGGCCTTCTGCGCCGGCGGCGACATCGTCGCCATCCACCGCGCCGCCACCGGCGCGGCCCCGGGCGCCGTCGAGGAGTTCTGGCGCGACGAGTACCGCCTCAACGCCCGCATCGCCCGCTACCCCAAGCCCTACGTCGCGCTCATGAGCGGCATCGTGATGGGCGGCGGGGTCGGGGTCTCCGCCCACGGCAGCGTCCGGATCGTCACCGAGACCACGCGCATCGCCATGCCCGAGGCCGGCATCGGCTTCGTCCCGGACGTGGGCGGCACCTACCTGCTCGCCCTCGCGCCCGGCGAGTCGGGTACCCACCTCGCCTTGACCGCGGGCTCCGTCGGCGCCGCGGACGCGCTGCTCTGCGGCCTCGCCGACCACTTCGTCCCGGCCGAGCGGCTGCCCGCGCTGCTGGACGACCTGGCCGAACTCCCCGTGCACGACGCCCTCGAACGGAACGTCGGGCCCGCACCGGCCGGCGTGCTGGACGGCCGGCGGGCGTGGATCGACCGCTGCTACGGGGCCGGCACCGTGGAGGAGATCCTCGACCGCCTGCGGGACAGCGGCGAACCGGAGGCCAAGGAGGCCGCGGACCGGATCGCCGCCAACTCGCCCGCCGCCGTGAAGGCCACCCTGGCGGCGCTGCGCCGGGCCCGTACCCTCGGCCCGCTGGAGGCCGTCCTCGACCAGGAGTACCGGACCTCCTGCGCGGCGCTCTCCACACCGGACCTGGCCGAGGGGATCCGCGCCCAGGTGATCGACAAGGACCGTTCCCCGCGGTGGAACCCGTCGACGCTGAGCGCCGTCGAGCCCGCCGCGGTGGCCCGCTACTTCGCCCCGCTCGGCGACCGGGAACTCGGCCTGGCCCCCACCACACCCCTGGAGCGCTGGTGACCCGCCGCAACGGAGTCAACGGATTCAACGGAGTCATCGGATTCATCGGCCTCGGCAACATGGGCGGCCCGATGGCCGCCAACCTCGCCGAGGCCGGGCACACCGTGACCGGCTACGACCTGGCACCCGAGGCGCTGCGGCGGGCGGAGGAGGGCGGCGTCCGTCCGGCGCGGTCCGCGACCGAGGCGGTGCGGGAGGCCGACGTCGTCATCAGCATGCTGCCGGCCGGCCGGCACGTGCTGGCCGCCTACGCGGACCTGCTGCCCGCCGCCCGCCCGGGAACGCTCTTCGTCGACTGCTCCACGATCGACGTCGCGGACGCCCGGGCGGCGCACGACCTGGCCGTGACCGCCGGGCACCGGGCAGTGGACGCGCCGGTCTCCGGCGGGGTGGTCGGTGCCACGGCCGCGAGCCTCACCTTCATGGTCGGAGCCGCCGAGCCGGACTTCGAGGCGGCCCGACCGGTGCTGGAGGCGATGGGCCGCAAGGTCGTGCACTGCGGATCCCCCGGAGCGGGGCAGGCCGCGAAGATCTGCAACAACATGATCCTGGGCATCTCGATGATCGCGGTCAGCGAGGCCTTCGTGCTCGGAGAGAGCCTCGGGCTCAGCCACCAGGCCCTCTACGACGTCGCCTCGACCGCCTCCGGCCAGTGCTGGGCGCTCACCACCAACTGCCCCGTCCCCGGGCCGGTGCCGACCAGCCCGGCCAACCGCGACTACGCGGCCGGGTTCGCCGCCGCCCTGATGGCCAAGGACCTCGGACTCGCCGCCGGGGCCGCCGACGCCGCGGGCCTGCCCACGGACCTCGGACGCAGGGCGGCACAGCTGTACGCGGACTTCGCTCAGGCCGACGGGGGCGCCGGCCTGGACTTCTCGGCGATCATCACCACCCTGCGGGAGGACGGCAAGTGACCGGCTACGAGACGATCCTGGTCGAGCGCAAGGGCCGGGTGGGGCTGATCACGCTCGACCGGCCCAAGGTGCTGAACGCGCTCAACACCCTGCTGATGAACGAAGTCGTGCAGGCGGCAACGGAGTTCGACCGTGACCCGGAGATCGGCGCGCTGGTGATCACCGGCTCCGAGAAGGCCTTCGCGGCCGGCGCCGACATCAAGGAGATGCAGTCGCTCGACTTCGTCGACGCCTACCTCGGCGACTGGTTCGCCGCCTGGGACCGCTTCGCCGCGCTGCGCAAGCCGGTGGTGGCGGCGGTGGCGGGCTACGCGCTGGGCGGCGGCTGCGAGCTGGCGATGCTGTGCGACGTCCTCCTGGCGGCGGACACCGCGAAGTTCGGGCAGCCGGAGATCAAGCTCGGCGTGATCCCCGGCATCGGCGGCTCGCAGCGGCTGACCCGGGCGGTCGGCAAGGCGAAGGCGATGGAACTCTGTCTGACCGGCCGGATGATGGGCGCCGAGGAGGCCGAGCGGGCCGGCCTGGTCTCCCGCATCGTCCCGGCGGGCCAACTGCAGGCCGAGGCCCTGGCGGTGGCCGAGACGATCGCGGCGATGTCCACCCCGGCGGCCGTCATGCTCAAGGAGAGCGTCAACCGCTCGTACGAGACCACGCTCGCCGAGGGCGTCCGCTTCGAACGGCGACTGTTCCACGCCACGTTCGCCACGGCGGACCAGAAGGAGGGCATGGCGGCCTTCGCCGAGAAGCGCCCACCGGAGTTCCTTCACCGCTGACGGTCCGAGCGGTTCGCGGCGCGATGTGGCGCGATGCGGCGGACGATCCCTTGACCGGGACTTCTCCGTCTCGCCATGATGGGCCGTCATGTTGTGACTCCGCCGCTGGGGGAAGTCCGGTTCGAATCCGGCGCTGACCCGCAACGGTAGGCCGCCGATCCGATGTCGGCGGCGAGCCCGAGTACCCGGCGGCGGAGGTGTGTCGTCCCCTCCTCCCGTCGTGGTCTGCGGGCCGGAGCTCCGAGGGCTGCCCGGCTTGTTGCCGCCGTCCTCCGGGCCCCTGCGTGCGGGCCCGGAAAGGCCCACCGTGTCCTCGTTCCGACGCCCCCTGCGCCTCTTCGCGATACCCGCGCTCGCCCTCGCCACCGTCCTCCCGGCGGCCGCTGCCGCCCACGCGGCACCTGCCGCCGCGACTTCGTCCCCGACGGTCCGCCCCGACGCCGCCGCGGGCGGCTGGCTCGCCCGCCAACTCGTCGACGGCGACCACTTCGAGTCCGTCTTCAACGGGACCGCCTACCCCGACCAGGGCCTGACCATCGACGCCGTGCTGGCCTTCGCCGCCTCGCACAGCTCCGACCAGGCCGCCACGAAGGCCACCGCCTGGCTGGCCAAGCCCGAGGTCATCAGCGGCTACCTCGGCGACGGCACCACCGAGGCCTACGCGGGCGCGACCGCCAAGCTGCTGCTCGCCGTCGAGGTGCGCGGCGGGAACCCGACGGCCTTCGGCGGCGTCGACCTGCCGGCCCGCCTGCGCTCGCTCCAGACCGCCGAGGGCCGGTTCTCCGACCGCTCGCAGTGGGGCGACTACAGCAACGCCTTCGGCCAGTCCCTGGCCGTGATCGCCCTGCACCGCACGGCCGGTGGGGCCCCGGCGACGGCCGTCGACTTCCTCGCCAACAGCCAGTGCGCGGACGGCGGGTACCCGGTCGCCTTCGGCCAGGCCACCTGCGCCAGCGACCCGGACGCCACCGCGCTCGCCGCCCAGGCCCTCGCCGCGACCGGCCGCACCGCCAAGGCCGACGCCGGACTCGGCTGGCTGACTGCCCACCAGAACGCCGACGGCGGCTTCTCGGCCGCCGGGGCCGCCGCGTCCAACGCCAACACCACCGGCCTCGCCACGCAGGCGCTGCTGGCCGGCGGACGCTTCGGGGCCGGCCTCAAGGGCTGGAGCAGCCTGGTCAAGCTCCAGCAGGGCTGCGCCACGGACCCGGGCGTGCGCGGGGCGGTCGCCTACGACGCGACCGGCTTCAACCCGGCCACCGGCGCCCGGGCCACGGCGCAGGCCGTCCTCGGCCTCGCGGGCACCCCGCTGGCCACCCTCTCCGCCGCCGGTGCCCGCCCGGACGCGCCCGTGCCGGCCTGCCCGGCGACCACCCGCTGACCCCGCGAGGAGAGCTCCGATGACCGACACCATGGCGCCCGCGCGCCCGGCCCGCCGCACCCTCGGGTCGATCGCCGCCGCCGCTGCCCTCACCGCCGGACTGCTCGGCGCCTCCGTCGTCCAGGCCCCGCAGGCGCGGGCCGCCGCCTGCGACGGCACCACCGGCGTCACCGTCGTGGTCGACTTCACCGCCGTCGGCGGTGGCATCCAGACCGGCTGCGCACCCGGCGACCCGGCCAGCGGCCTGGCCGCGCTGACCGGCGCCGGGTTCGCGTACACCTTCCACCCGCGCTACCCGGGCTTCGTCTGCACCATCAACGCCCTGCCGACGACCTGCGCCAACCCCACCGGCAGCGCCTACTGGTCGTACTGGCACGCCCAGCACGGCGGCCCCTGGTCGTACAGCAACCTCGGCGCGGGCAGCTACAACCCGGCGCCCGGCGACGTCGAGGGCTGGTCCTTCGGCGCCGGCGCCCAGCCGGGCGTCACCGCGCCCTGACCTCCGGAGACACCCCGGTGCCCCGGCCCCTCCGGAAGGGGGGCCGGGGCACCGGCGGTTCAGAGTTCAGACGGTGCGGGACGTTCGGCGCCGCCGGGCGAGCTGTTCGGTCAGCAGCTGTGCGAGCGGCCCCGCGCGCCGGGGTCGGTGCGCGGGGCCGCTGTGGGTCATCGGGTGGTTCAGCAGTGGGGCAGGCCGGGCACGTTGTGGAACATCGCCGCGCCGTCCACGTAGGGTGCGAACGTCCAGGAGGACCCCGAGGGGGTGACCACACCGTACTGGTACACCCACGTGGTGTGGTACCAGACGTCGCCGTCATTGCCGACGTTCCCGCCGGCCACCCAACAGTCCGCCCAGGCCGAGTCGCCCGGCGCGAGGGTGATGTTGTTGTACTTGCCGGACCCCGCGTCGGCGGCGGTGTAGACGCCCGCGGAGTGGCTGGTGCTCAGCCGGACCCACTGCGGGGAGGAACCGATGTTGGACGGGTTCGGGTCGGCGGACGCCAGCGACGTCACGCCGACGACGGATGCCCCGGCCAGAGCGAGTGCGGCGAGCGCCTTGATCGAACGGGTCATGATGTGATTCCCCGATTCCTCCCGGCCCTCCTGTAGGGCTGGTCGGTGATGAGCAAACCGCACCTCGACCGCGCAGTCCAGGCTGCAAACCGGCCAGGTCCCGTTCCCCAGAAGTCCCCCAGGCGGACCGCGAGTTGGGGGACCGTCGGGTCGCGAAGAGGGTGGCCTGGGGCGCCGGCGTCGGGTGGTGCGGGCTCGGCCCGCCGGTGGGCCCGGTGGAGGCCGCTCCGTGCACCGGAGAGCTGACGGCAGGTCAGTTCGTCGCTTTCGTGGCTTGGCTCGTACCCGGCGTCCAGGACGGCCAGGGTCTCCGGATCAGTTGCCGTAGCGGAGCGAGACGGTGTCGCCGAGGTGGACGGTGGTGGCCCGGGTGGCGCCGGTGGCGGTGGTGCCGTCCAGGCTGACCTGCCAGGTGGAGGAGCCGCTGTTGGCCGTGCCGTTGATCGCGGTGACGGTGTCGCCGCCGGTGGACGGGGCGACCGAGGTGACGCAGCCGCTCGGGGCGGCGCCGGCGGCCGCGTCGAGGACGTCGCCGAGGGTCGCGGTGGTGCCGGTCGGGGTGAGGGTGGCGGCGCAGACCTTGAGCGCGCCGGTGCCGTCGTCGATGACCAGCGCGAGCTTGGCGGCGGTGCCGGGGACGAAGGCGGTGGCGGCGGCCCAGGCGGGCTCGCCGGTGGTGGTCGGGGTCGGCGGGGTGGCGGTGAAGCCGGCGCCGGCGACGGCGCGCAGGCCGTCGACGGAGGCGTAGGGGGAGGGGGTGGTGTCGGTGGGCAGGTACTTGAAGCCGCCGCCGGGCTTGAACTGCTGGGCGATCAGGAAGTCGACGGGGCTCTTGCCGGTGCCGCTGGTGAAGTCGGTGCCCTGGGGGTTGATGCCGCAGGCGTTGAGGCCGGAGACGGCCCAGCCGTTGGAGTCGGTGTTGACGCCGAACACGGCGTTGAAGGCGCCGGAGGCGGTGAGCTTGCCTTTGAGGAAGTTCTTGGCGGCGACGATCGCCGGGTCGGTGGCGGGGACGCCCCCGGCGCAGAGCGAGGCCATGGCGGCGCCGGTCATGTCGATGTCGCTGCCCTGGGCGAGGGCGTTCGGGTCGCCCGCGGCCTTGCTGAAGTTCCAGCCGCCGTCGTTGTGCTGGTTGGCGCGCACCGCCGTGACGGAGGTGTCGAGCAGCGGCTGCGGGACGCGAGGGCTGCCGGCCTGGGTCTTGGCGCCCGCGAGGGCTAGGAGGCCGAAGACGGTGCCGTTGAAGTTGGCGGACGGGCCGTAGTAGCCGGGTTCGGCGGTCTGCCAGTAGGCGGCGAGGTCGGCGACGAGGTTGCGGCCCGGGCCGACCCGGGCGGGGTCGATGCCGGCGGCGTAGGCGTTGAGGATGCCGCGCTCGTAGTCCGTGACGACCGGCGAGGCGCTCGGCCAGCCGGGGGCGGCGAGCTGGCCGCGGTAGACCAGGCGGGCGTTCTTGGTGGGGTCGCCGCCGGGGGTGACGTCCGCGGCGGCCGTGCCGGCGGCCGCGAGTGCGCTGAACGCCCACTCGTTGGAGAGCCCGCCGCCGGTGGCGTAGCTGCCGTCGGCGGCCTGGAGCGACTTCAGGTAGGTGACGCCGGTGCTCTTCGAGGTGGCTATCTGGGTCGGGCTGGCCGTCGCGTGGGCGGGGACGGCGGAGAGCAGGAGCGAGCCGGCCGTCAGGGCGACGGTGACGGCGGAGGCGGCGCGGGCAGGGGTGGTCCGCGAGGGGGCGAGGAGGGACACGGGACAGGCTCCTTGGGGTGGCGGACGCCGACCCTGCCCCGGAGTTCCGGCGTCCGTTCGAGGGCGCGCGACGGCCGGAGCGGTCGCCGCCCGGATCGCGTGGGCCGGCTTTCGCCATGGTGCGTGGCCGGGCGGGCATCCGGGCTCGGGGCAGCACGATCGCCACCCCACACCGCTGCGCGTCAGCCCCGGATTCGCACCGGGTTCCCCCGCTCGGCCACCGCGGACGCTACCGCACGGCGCACCGGCCGACGAGGTGATGTGATCGACATGACGGACCGTTGACTCCCGTTCGGCCGTCGTGGTCTGATGAACCGATTTTTTGCCCTCGGCATTCAGGGGAAGCCGGTCCAACTCCGGCGCTGACCCGCAACCGTGGACCCACCTGTGGTGGGTGAGCCGGAATGCCTGGACCGGGGGCCCTGTTCACAGAGCACTTGCGTCGTCGCGGACTACGACGCGGTCCGGACGGTCCCTGCCCAGGGGACCGTCGGCTGCGCCGTTGCGTCCCACGTCGACCGACCAGGGAGTCGTCGTGAGGGTCAGCAGCAGTCGCACACGTCACAGGAACCGGGACCTCGCCTCCTTGGTGGTCGCCGGTGCCGTCGCGGTCGCCGCCTGCGGAAGCGTCCTGTTCGGGCGCCCCGGCACCGCGGCCGCCGACCCGATCGAGCGGTGCACGGCGACGACGGGCGCGATCGTCGCCGTCGACTTCACGCACTGGGGCGGCGGTGTCGTCCGGGGCTGCGACGCCCACCCCACGACCGGGATGAACCTGCTGCACGCCGCCGGCTTCACCACCGCCGGAACCGAGCACGACGGACCCGCCTTCATCTGCCGACTCGGAACCGGGACCTTCAACAGCGGCACCCAGTACCCGACGCCGGCCGAGGAACCCTGCGTCAACACCCCGCAGGCCACCGCGTACTGGTCGTACTGGATCGCCGAACCCGGCCAACAGGCCTGGTCCTACAGCCGGTTCGGCGCCGGGACGCAGAAGCCCAAGCCCGGCGAGGTCGAGGCCTGGGTGTACGGCGGCACCGACATCGGCGGCACCAGCGGGGCACCGGGCTTCACGCCGGACTCTGTCCGGGCGAAGAGCGGTGGTTCGCCGGCTTCGCCGTCCGCCTCGCCGTCGCCCTCGGCGACCCCGACCCCGACTCCGACCCCGACTCCGACCTCGACCCCGACCGGGCCGTCCGCCGCCGGTGACCCGGCGGCCGCCGCGGCCTGGCTGGCCCGCCAACTCGTCGGCGGCGACCACATGGAGAACTGGGCCGTCGAGGGGCCGGACTACCCCCGGACCGCCCTCACCGCCATCGCCCTCGCCGCCGCCGGCACGCAGGACCCGGCGCTGCGCAGGACGGTCGCCTTCCTCTCCGCTCACACCGACGCCTTCCTCCACCCCGACGAACCGGCCGGCCGGCCCGATGCGAGGGCCGCCGCACTGCTGGCCCTCGTCGCCGAGAGCACCGGTGGCGATCCCCGGGCCTTCGGCGGCCGGGACCTGATCGCCGCGCTCACCGGCCACGTCTGCACGGCGGCGGGGGAGAACGGCAAGTGCACCGCCGCCGGGGACTTCCTCGGCGCGGCCTCGCCCTGGGTTCAGTCCCTCGGCGTCATCGCGCTCCAGCGCGCCGGCGTCACGCCACCCGCCCCGGCGCTTGCCCGCTTCACGGCGCTCCAGTGCGCCGACGGCGGGGTGGCCGGATCGATGATCGTCGCTGGCGACCACTGCGAGTCCGACCCGCTCACCACCGGCCTCGCGGTCCTCGCCCTGCGTACGGCGCCCGGGTACGAGACGGCCGCGAGGAAGGCTTCGGACCAGCTCGCGGCCGGACAGCAGGCCGACGGATCCCTCCTCCCGTACCTCGGCGCCCCCGGCGACACCATCAGCACCGCGAGCGCGGCCCAGGCGTTCAAGGCCACCGGACAGGACACCCGCCGGGCCGCCGCCACGGCCTGGCTCGCCGCCCGGCAGGGCACGGACGGCGGCTTCGGCCCCGACGCGTCGACCACCGACCCGGACCCGGCGGCCACCGAGCAGGCGATCCTGGCCCTGACCGGCACCGACCTCACCAGCGTCCGACACAACCCGGACGCCAGCACCACCCCGACGACGCCCGCCACCACCCCGACGCCCCCGCCCGCCGGGAGAGCCCCCGACGCCGCCAAGGGCAGCGCCTACCTCACCGACCCGTCCCGCCTGATCAACGGCCGCTACTACGAGGGCTTCCCGGCCTTCGCCGACTTCGGCCTCACCATCGACGGCGCCTACGCCCTCGCGGCCACCGGCACCGACGACGCCGCGCTGCGCAGGATCGTCGACTTCCTGGACCAGCCGGGCAAGGACGCCAGCGAGCGCACCGTCAACGACTGGACCGGCATCGGCACCGAGTACGCAGGCGGCGGCTCGATCGGAAAGGAGGCGCTGCTCGCCGAGGCGGTCGGCCGCAACCCGCGCGCCTTCGGCGGCCACGACCTGATCGCCGCCCTGGCCGCCCTCGTGTGCACCAAGGCCGACCAGAGCACCGGCTGCGCGGCGCCCGGCAACTACACCTACGCGACCTCGGTGTTCTCCCAGGCGCTCGGCATCATGGCCCAGCTCCGGGCCGGGGACTCGACGAACGCGGCTCCCGCGATCGCCTACCTGAAGGGCCTCCAGCACCAGGACGGATCGTGGCCGAGCCTGATCCCCGCCACCGGTGACTCCGACGTGGACAGCACGGCGATGGCCGTCATGGCCCTCGCCCTCGTGCCGGGCGACGAAGCCGCGCGGGCCGTCGACCAGGGCCTCGGCTGGCTCGCCGCGCGGCAGCTGCCCGACGGCGGCTTCCCGGGAGCGGCCGGCGACTCGACCAACTCGGCCGCGCTCGCCATCCAGGGCATGACACTGCGCCAGTCCACGTACGGCGCCCAGATCGCCAAGGCGCGCGACTTCCTGTCGGGCCAGCAGAACGGCGACGGCGGGTTCAACGTGGCCTCCGCCGGGCAGCCGGGATCGGACGTCCGCGCGTCCACGCAGGTGCTCGGCGGTGCCACCGGGATCTCGTTCGGCACGCTGTTCCGGGAGCTCGGGGGAACGTCGACGCCGACGCCGACTTCCACCGGGACGGCGACGCCGACGGGCACGCCCACGGGTACGCCGACGGGCACGCCGACCAACACCCCGACCGGCACGCCCACGAACACATCCACGAACACGCCCACAGGTACGCCGAGCCCGACGGGCTCTCCCGGCACGGCTGGGCCCTCGGACACCGCCGCTCCCTCGACCGGCGACGGTTCGGCCACCTGGTCGACCGGCGGCATCGACGCTCCGGCCGGAGGCGATGGCGGTGGCGCCGTCGCCCCCGCCGGTGGCGTGGCGGCGCAGACCGGCTCCGGCAGCCTGGCCGGGACCGGAACCCAGGCCCTGACGCTGACGGCGGGTGCGGGCGTGCTGACCGCGCTCGGCGCGGCGGCCGTCCTCGTCGCCCGGCGCCGCACCGCGGCCGCCCCGGGGCGTCACCGGTGAGCCGGGGACTCGGCGGTCGGCTCGGCCGGCTGTCCGGGGCGGCGGCCCTGACCTTCGCCCTCGCGTTCGGTGGCGTCGCCGTGGGCACCGCCCCGGCGTCCGCGGCGCCGCTGCCGATCGACCAGTGCACCACCGCCTCCGGCGTGGTGCTCGCCGTGGACTTCAGCAAGTGGGGCGGCCCGCTGCTGCGTTCCTGCGGGACCACCCCGACCACCGGCTTCACCCTGCTCAACCAGGGCGGCTGGAAGACCACCGGGACCGGCCACGACGGTCCGGCGTTCATCTGCCGGATCGGCTACAGCGGCTTCCAGGGCGGTAAGCAGTTCCCGGCCCCGGACCAGGAGAAGTGCGTCCTGACGCCCCCGGCCACGGCCTACTGGTCGTACTGGCACGCCGATCCGGGCCAGAACGAGTGGTCTTACAGCCAGCTCGGCGCGATGAGCTACCAGCCGAAGCCCGGCAGCGTCGACCTCTGGATCTTCGGTGGCACCAACGTCGAGGGCACCGAGGGGCGGCCGGGCTTCTCGCCGGACAGCGTTCGCGCCCACAACTCCAGCCCCGGCGGGCAGCCCGCCGACCCCGGTCAGGGCACCACGGGCGGCTCCGGCGATTCCAGCGTCTCCGGCGGCGGGTCGACGGGTGCCACGGGTACGACCGGCGGCAGCAGCAGCGGCACCGGTTCGAGCGGCGGAACCGGCGGAACCGGCGGAACCGGCGGAACCGGCGGCACCGGCGGTACCGGAAACGCAAGCGGAACCGGCAGCACCGGCAGCACCGGCACCGCCGGTGGCACCGGATCGGGCCGGGCCCCGGCCCCCGCCAAGCCCCCGGCGGGCGGAGCCCGTCCGCCCGCGCCCGCCACTACCCCGGGGCCCGGCGCCGCCGCCACCCCCGAGGACGGCATCACTCCGCCCGGAGCGCCCGAGCCGACGCCCGTGCCCGCCACACCGGTGCCGGTCGAGCCGTCCACCGCGCCGCCGACGGACACCCCGAGCGATCAGCCGACCCCGCAGACGGTCGAGGCCGCGGCCGCGCCGACGTCGACCTCCGCCGTGCCCGGCGGCGTGGTGGACGCCAATCCGGTGGCCGACGCCCCGCACGACTCCGGGTCGATGGCCCCCGCCGTCATCGCGACCGCCCTCGTGGGGGCGCTGGGCGCGGCCACCGTGGTCGTCGCGCGACGGCGCCGCCGCCGGGCCGAGTGATCCGGTGACCATGCCCGACAAACCCGACGCCGGCCCCCCGAAGCCCACCCCGAAGCCGAAGCCCACCCCCGGACGGGACGCCGGGAGCCGGCGCAGCCCCCGGAACCTGCACCCGCTGGCCTGGTGGACCTGGGCGCTCGCCCTGGCGACGGCGGCCAGCCGCACCACCAACCCGCTGCTGCTCCTGCTCGTCCTCGCCGTGCTCGGCTACGTGGTCACCGCCCGCCGGACCGAGGCCCCGTGGGCGCGCGGGTTCACCTACTACCTGTGGCTGGCTCTGACCGTGGTGGCGATCCGGGTGGTGTTCCGGTGCGTCTTCGCCACCGGCATCACCCCGCACGACCACCTGCTCTTCTCGCTCCCGCACCTGCCCACCCCCGCCTGGTACGCGGGCATCCAGATCGGCGGGCCGGTCTCCCTGGAGGCGACCCTCTCCGCCGCCTTCGACGGGCTGCGCCTGGCCTGCCTGATCTGCTGCATCGGCGCCGCCAACACCCTCGCCAACCCCAAGCGCGCCCTGCGCGTCCTGCCCGGCGCCCTATACGAGCTGGGCGTCGCCGTGACGGTGTCGCTCAGCGTCGCCCCGCAGCTGGTGCAGAGCGTCCAACGCGTCGCCCGGGCACGGCGGTTGCGCGCCGGGCAGCGGAAGGGCATCCGCGCGCTGCGCGGCATCGTCGTCCCGGTGCTGGAGGACGCGCTGGAGCGTTCGCTGCACCTGGCCGCCGCGATGGACTCGCGCGGCTACGGCCGCTCCGGCACCGCGACCCGCCGCTCCCGCCGCATCACCGGCGCCCTGATGCTGCTCGGCATGTGCGGCCTGTGCGCCGGGGTGTACGGGCTCCTGGACGGAACCGCCCCCGCTGCCCTGGGACTTCCCGCCTTCCTCGCGGGCGCCCTGCTCTGCGTGGCGGGGCTGATCCTCGGCGGCCGGCGCGTACGGCGCACCACCTACCGGCCGGACCGCTGGCGGGCCGCCGAGTGGGGCGTCGCGGGCTGCGGGGTGACCGCCGCCGTCCTGCTGTTCGCCACCGTCGGCTACGCCGCCACCGATCTCAACCCCTCGCTCTACCCGCTCAGTTGGCCGAGCCTGCCGCTCGTCCCGGTGCTCGCCCTGCTGCTGGCCGGCGCCGCCGGGGTCATCGCGCCTCCGCCCGGACGTACCCCGGAGCCCGGACGTACCCCGGAGCCCGCCGCCGGGACCCGCCGCACCGGCGCCGACCGCACGACCCCCGAGGTGAGCACGTGATCCGATTCGACCAGGTCGGCGTGGTGTACGACGGCGAGACCGCCCCCGTCCTGCGCGACGTCGACCTGCACATCCCGGAGGGCGAGCTCTGCCTGGTGGTCGGCCGCACCGGCGTCGGCAAGTCGACCCTGCTCGGCGCCGTCAACGGCCTCGTGCCGCACTTCACCGGCGGCACCCTGCGCGGCCGGGTGACCGTGGACGGCCGGGACACCGCGCACCACCCCCCTCGCGAACTGGCCGACGTGGTCGGCGTGGTGGGGCAGGACCCGCTGGCCGGCTTCACCACCGACACGGTGGAGGAGGAACTGGCCTACGTCATGGAGCAGTTGGCCGTCCCGCCGGAGGTGATGCGCAAGCGTGTCGAGGAGACCCTCGACCTGCTCGGCCTCGCCGACCTGCGCCACCGCGCCCTGCACGATCTCTCCGGCGGCCAGCAACAGCGCGTCGCCATCGGCTCGGTGCTCACCGCGCACCCGCGCGTCCTGGTCCTGGACGAACCGACCTCGGCGCTCGACCCGACCGCCGCCGAGGAGGTGCTCGCGGCCATCACCCGTCTGGTCCACGACCTCGGCGTCACCGTCCTGCTCGCCGAACACCGCCTGGAGCGGGTCGTCCAGTACGCCGACCGCGTCGCCTACCTGCCCGGCGACGGCACGGTCGTGCACGGGCCGCCCGCCGAGGTCTTCCGGCGCACCGCGATCGCGCCGCCGGTCGTCGACCTCGGGCGGCTGGCCGGGTGGCGGCCGCTGCCGCTCTCCGTCCGGGACGCCCGGCGCGCCGCCGCCCCGCTGCGGGAGCGGCTGAACGACGTGCCCGTTCCTCCGCCGCGCCGGGCAGCGGTGGCGGGGGAACGGGTGCTGGACGCCCGAGGGGTGGTCGTCCGGTACGGGCCGGTGGCCGCCGTCCGGGAGGTCGGGCTGGACCTGCGGGCCGGTGAGGTCACGGCGCTGATGGGGCGCAACGGCTCGGGCAAGTCCTCGCTCCTGTGGGCCCTCCAGGGCTCGGGCCCGCGACAGGGCGGCAGCGTGCAGGTCCTCGGAGCCGACGGCGGGCCGGCCGCGGACCCCAAGCGGCTCTCCGCGACCAGGGCCCGGCAGCTCGTCGGGCTCGTCCCGCAGACCCCGACCGACCTGCTGTACCTGGAGACGGTCGCCCAGGAACTCGCCCAGAGCGACCTGGAGGCCCGCCGCGCAGCCGGCTCGACCGTCGCCGGCCCGACCACAGCCGGCCCGACCGCGAGGCAGATCCTCGACCGGCTCGCCCCCGGGATCCCCGACGGCACCCACCCCCGGGACCTCTCCGAGGGCCAGAAGCTGGCCCTGGTCCTGGCGATCCAACTGGCCGCCGCGCCACGGGTGGTGCTGCTGGACGAACCCACCCGAGGGCTCGACTACCACGCGAAGGAGGCGCTCACCGGCATCGTGGACGCCCTCGCCGCCGAAGGCCGCACGGTCGTCGTCTCCACCCACGACGTCGAGTTCGTCGCCGCCGCCGCCGACCGGGTGGTGGTGATGGCCGAGGGCGAGATCGTCGCCGACGGCCCCACCGCCGAGGTCATCGTCGCCTCGCCCACCTTCGCCCCCCAGACCGCCAAGATCCTCGCCCCGCTGCCCTACCTGACCACCCGACAGGTCGCCGCCGCCCTCGCGCCCGCGCAGGCCGCCCGGTGAGCGCCGTCCGGATCCCCGGCCGGGCCCGCGTCGTCGCGGCCCTGGCCGCCTTCATCGGCCTGGTCGCCTTCACCTGGCCGTTCGTCGTCGCCCCCGGAAAGTTCGGCTCCTCCTACGCCCCGCCGCTGATCTTCGGCGCCCTGCTGGTCCTGGTGCTCGCCGTCGTCATCGCGGAGATCGCGGCCGGCGGCATCGACGCCAAGGCCCTCGCCATGCTCGGCGTCCTGTCCGCCGTCAACGCCGGGCTGCGCCCGCTCGGCGCCGGCACCGCCGGAGTGGAGACGGTCTTCTTCGTCCTCGTCCTGGCCGGCCGGGTCTTCGGCCCGGGCTTCGGGTTCACCCTCGGCTGCACCTCGCTGTTCGCCTCCGCGCTGCTCACCGGCGGCGTCGGCCCCTGGATGCCGTACCAGATGTTCGGCTGCGCGTTCGTCGGCATGCTCGCCGGGCTCCTGCCGAGAACCCGGCGGCGGCGCTGGGAGGTGGCGATGCTGGCCGCGTACGGGGCGTTCTCCGGGTACCTCTTCGGCTTCCTCCTCAACCTCTCCTTCTGGCCGTTCTCCACCGACCCGAACAGTTCCATCGCCTACCTGCCGGGGCTGCCCTTCACCGAGCAGTGGCACCGCTACCTGCTCTTCGACCTCGCCACCTCGCTCGGCTGGGACACCGGCCGTGCCGTCACCACCTTCACCGCCGTGCTCGTCGTCGGCCCGGCCGTCCTCACCGTCTTCCGCCGCGCGGCCCGCCGCGCCAACTTCGAGCCCATGGTGCGCTTCGAGGCCCCGGACGGTCGACGAGTCACCGCGAACGACACCGCGAACGACACCGCGAACGACACCGCGAACGGCTCCGCCATCGGCTCCGCGAGCGGCGAGGGAGTCTCACCATGCGGACGGATTCCGTGAATTCCGCGTCGGCCCCGGCGGTTTGCCCCTAAGCTGGCGACGCAGCTGGTTCGTCCTGCCCGCCAGGCAGGACGTCGCAAGAGGGAACCCGGTGGGAATCCGGGACTGCCCCGCAGCGGTGAGTGGGAACGACCGCCGTCATACGCACTGGACCCGGGACGGGTCTGGGAAGCGATGGCCAGTAGGTACCGGACGCCAACAGGCCCGGTGCGCCCACGAGTCCGAAGACCTGCCCGTTGCCCGCCCGCGGACCGTTCCGCGTGCGGATATCCCGGTGACCTCGTGGGCGGGTCGGCGACCATACCAGGCGGATCGGGCACACGCGTCGACGTGAGCCGCCGCCCGGTTCGTCATCCCTTCGCGCTCTCGTCCCGTCCCCGGGCACTTGAGGAGCCAGACTCGCGAAGGAGAGTCCCTTGACCACGAAGTCCGCAGCCGCGGCAACCAGGGCCACCGTGTACGGCTACCCCCGGCAGGGCCAGGGCCGGGAGCTGAAGAAGGCCATCGAGGGCTACTGGAAGGGCACGGTCACCGCCGACGCCCTGCGGGAGACGGCGGTCGGCCTGCGCCGGGAGAACTGGGCGCAGCTCGCCCAGGCCGGGGCCTCGGAAGTGCCCACCGGCGACTTCTCGCTCTACGACCACGTACTGGACACCACGGTCGCCGTCGGCGCGATCCCGGCCCGCCACCGGGCGGCCGTCGAGGCGGACGCGCTGGACGGCTACTTCGCCATGGCGCGCGGCACCCAGGAGGTCGCGCCGCTGGAGATGACCAAGTGGTTCGACGCCAACTACCACTACCTGGTGCCCGAACTCGGCCCGGACACCGTCTTCACCGCGAACCCGGCCAAGGCCGTCGGGGAGTTCCGGGAGGCGCTGGCGCTCGGCCACACCGCACGCCCCGTGCTGGTCGGCCCCCTCACCTACCTGCTGCTCGCCAAGCCCGCCCCCGGTGTCGCCGAGGACTTCCAGCCGATCACCCTGCTGGACCGGCTGCTGCCCGTCTACGCGCAGCTGCTGGCGGACCTGAAGGCGGCCGGCGCCGAGTGGGTGCAGCTGGACGAGCCCGCGCTGGTGCAGGACCGCACCCCGGCCGAGCTGAACGCCGCCGCCCGCGCCTACCGTGAGCTGGGCGGCCTGGCGGACCGTCCGAAGCTGCTGGTCGCGAGCTACTTCGACCGCCTGGGTGAGGCCCTGCCGGTGCTGGCCAAGGCCCCGGTCGAGGGCCTGGCGCTGGACTTCACGGGGCCCGCCGCGGCGAACCTGGATGATCTGGCCGCCGTCGGCGGGCTGCCCGGCAAGCGGCTGGTCGCCGGGGTGGTCGACGGGCGCAACATCTGGATCAACGACCTGGAGAAGTCGCTGGCCACCCTGGCGACCCTGCTGGGCCTCGCCGAGCGGGTCGACGTCGCGCCGTCCTGCTCCCTCCTGCACGTGCCGTTGGACGCCGCCGCCGAACGCGACGTCGACCCGCAGATCCTGCGCTGGCTCGCCTTCGCCAAGCAGAAGGCCAGGGAGGTGGCGCTGCTGGCCCGGGGCCTGCGCGAGGGCACGGGGGCGATCGCCGCCGACCTGGCCGCCAACCGCGCCGACCTCGCCTCGCGCGCCAACTCGCCGATCACCCACGACCCGGCGGTGCGCGCCCGTACCGCCGCCGTCACCGCCGACGACGCCCGCCGCGCCCAGGCCTACCCACAGCGGGCCGAGGCCCAGCGCGCCCGGCTCGGCCTGCCGCTGCTGCCGACCACCACGATCGGCTCGTTCCCGCAGACCTCCGAACTGCGGGTCGCGCGGGCCGACCTCACGGCGGGCCGGATCGACGCCCCGGCCTACCGGGAGCGCATCGAGGCGGAGGTCCGGGAGGTCATCGCCTTCCAGGAGAAGGCCGGACTGGACGTCCTGGTGCACGGCGAGCCCGAGCGCAACGACATGGTCCAGTACTTCGCCGAACAGCTCACCGGCTACCTCGCCACCCGGCACGGCTGGGTGCAGTCCTACGGCACCCGGTACGTGCGCCCGCCGGTCCTGGCCGGGGACATCTCCCGCCCGCACCCGATGACCGTCGACTGGTTCGGCTACGCGCAGGGCCTCACCGACCGCCCGGTCAAGGGCATGCTCACCGGCCCCGTCACGATGCTCGCCTGGTCCTTCGTCCGCGACGACCAGCCGCTCGGCGACACCGCCCGCCAGGTCGCCCTCGCCCTGCGCGACGAGGTCACCGACCTGGAGGCCGCCGGCGCGGCCGTCGTCCAGGTCGACGAGCCGGCCCTGCGCGAGACCCTGCCGCTGCGCGCCGCCGACCGCCCGGCGTACCTGGCGTGGGCGACCGAGTCCTTCCGCCTCGCCACCTCCGGGGTGCGGGCCGACACCCAGGTCCACACCCACATGTGCTACGCCGAGTTCGGCGCGATCATGACGGCGATCGACGAACTCGACGCGGACGTCATCTCGCTGGAGGCCACCCGCTCGCACATGGAGGTCGCCGGCGAACTCGCCGGGGTCGGCTACCCGCGCGAGGTCGGCCCGGGCGTCTGGGACATCCACTCCCCGCGCGTCCCGAGCACCGAGGAGGCCGTGGAACTGCTGCGCGCAGGCCTGGCCGCCATCCCCGCCGAGCGGCTCTGGGTCAACCCCGACTGCGGCCTGAAGACCCGCGGCTGGACGGAGACCCGCGCCTCGCTCGACAGCCTCGTCGGCGCCGCCCGCCACCTGCGCGCGGAGCTCGCCGGCTGACCCCCCGGTGACGCGACCCGGCCGGGCCCCGCACGCCGTGCGGCGCCCGGCCGGGTGGGCCCGGGACCGTCCCCGGGCGGGCTTCCGCAACGGCGGCCCGGCCCGTTTCACCCGGACCCGGGAAGCCCGAGGTTCTGGTAGATCTCCGTCGTCACCGTGGAGAAGTTCATGGTCATGAAATGCAGCCCGGGAACTCCCTCGGAGAGCAGGCGCCGGCACATTCCGGTGGCGTGATCGATACCGATCGACCGGACGGCCTTCGGGTTGTCCTGGTGCTTCAGCATGCTCTCGGAGAGATTATCGGGAATGGCGGCAGTGGTCAGTGTCGGAATCCTGCGAAGCGACCGGATACTGGTCACCGGCATAATCTCCGGAATGACCGGAACGGTGCATCCGGCCGATTCCAGCCGATCCCGGAAACGGAGGTAGCTGTCCACGTCGAAGAACATCTGGGTGATGGCGTAGTCGGCTCCCGCCCGGCACTTCTCGATGAAGTGCCTGATCTCGGAATCCCAGTCGGGGGACCTCGGGTGCAGGTCCGGGAACGCGGCCACGCCGACGCAGAAGTCGCCGGACTCCTTGATCAGCCGCACCAGGTCGGAGGCGTACTCCACCCCGTCGGCGTGGCGGTGCCAGGTGCCCAGCGGATCGCCCGGCGGGTCGCCGCGCAGCGCCAGGATGTTGCGAACTCCCTGGTCAGCGTAGTGGCCGAGGATGTTCCGCAGTTCGGCGACGCTGTGGCCGACTGCGGTCAGGTGGGCGGTCGGCGTGAGGGTGGTCTCCTGCGCGATGCGGCCGGTGACGTTCACCGTCCGCTCCCGTGTCGACCCGCCGGCACCGTAGGTCACGGAGACGAAGGTGGGGGACAGCGCTTCCAGGCGCCGGATCGCATTCCACAGGCCGACCTCCGCTTCGGCGCTCCGGGGCGGCATGAATTCGAAGGAATAGGAAAGCCTGCCGGTCGCGAGGAGTTCGCGGACGGAGGTCGCCCGATCCGTGCGCGTGGAGGGAATTCCGAGTGTCATGGCAGGAGGTTAACCAGCCGGGCTCGCGGTAGTCCTCAGGTGTCCACTCTGTGATACGAATTCTCTCGGTGGTACGAGTTGGGAGACGGGTGGGGCGGGCGGCACAATGGGCGCATGAAAAGACCTTCGCAGGTATTGTCGGGACTGCCCGGATGGGATCGGTGCGCGGTGATGGGAGTCGTGAACGTGACCCCCGACTCGTTCTCGGACGGCGGCCGCTGGCTGGACCCGGGGCGCGCGGTGGACCGTGGACTGCTGCTGGCCGAGCAGGGCGCGGACATCGTGGACGTCGGCGGGGAGTCGACCCGGCCGGGAGCGACCAGGGTGTCCGAGGAGGAGGAACTGCGCCGGGTCCTGCCGGTGGTGCGCTCGCTCACCGACAAGGGCGTCCTGGTCAGCATCGACACGATGCGGGCCCGGGTCGCCGAAGCGGCGGTGGAGGCTGGCGCCCGGATCATCAACGACGTCAGCGGGGGCCGGGCCGACGCGGGCATGGCCCGCGCCGCGGCCAGGGCCGGAGTGCCCTTCGTCGTCATGCACTGGCGCGGGCAGTCCGCCCACATGGACGAACTGGCCGCGTACGAGGACGTCGCGGCCGAGGTGATCCGCGAGGTCGCACGGCAGATGGACACGGTGGTGTCGGCCGGGGTCGACCCCGCCCAGGTCATCGTGGACCCGGGCCTCGGCTTCGCCAAACGCCGGCAGGACGACTGGGCGCTGCTGGCGTCACTGGACGCCTGGCGCGTACTGGGGCGCCCGCTCCTGGTGGCGGCCTCGCGCAAGCGCTTCCTGGGCGAGCTGCTGGCCGACCCGCGGACGGGCGAGGCCCGTCCGGCCCGTGAACGCGACGCGGCCACCGCGGCGGCCAGCGTCCTGGCCGCCGCGCAGGGCGCCTGGGCGGTGCGGGTACACGAGGTCCGTGACACCGCCGACGCCGTCCGGGTCGAGGCCGCGATCCGAACCAACCGGGTCTGAGAGAGGAAGTACGCGCCATGCCACGTCCGACCGGGCGGAAGATCTACGCCCACGCCAAGCTGCGCCGACTGCGCCGCGAGCACGGCATGAACCAGGTCGAGCTGGCGCGCGAGCTCGGCATCTCGACCAGCTACCTCAACCAGATCGAGCACAGCCAGCGCCCGCTGACCGCCGCCGTGCTGCTGCGGATCGCCGAGGTGCTCGGGGTCGACCCGGAGTTCTTCTCCGAGGCCGAGGAGGAACGCCTCGGCACCGACCTGCGCACCGCGCTCGCGGACGAGGCCTGTGGCGGAGCCGTGCCGACGGAGGAGATCGCGGAGGTGAGCCGGAACCACCCGGAGGTGGCACGGGCCCTGGTCGCGCTGCACCGCGGCTACCGCGAGGCGCTCGCGCGGGTCGTCGACCTCGGTGAGCCCGGCACCGGGGCGGGCATCCGCCCGGCCGAACCCCATGACGAGGTCAGGGACTTCTTCTACACCCATCACAACCACATCGCCGCCCTGGACGAGGCGGCGGAGCGGACCGCGCGGTGCCTGGCGACGACGACCGCGGGCCGCACCGCCGCCGCGCTGGCCGCCCGCCTCGGCGAGCGGCACGGGGTGCGGGTGCTGGACGCCGACCACCGGCGGCCCGGCGACCTGCGGCGCTACGACCCGGCGGCCGGCACGCTGCGGCTCTCACCGTGGCTGGCCGGCGGCCGGCGTGCCTTCCAACTCGCCACCCAACTGGCCCTGCTGGAGCACCGGCCGCTGCTCGACACGCTCGTGGCGGCGGCCGGGCCCGGCCTCACCTCACCCCAGGCCGCCGACCTGGCCAGGATCGGCCTGGCCAACTACTTCGCCGGCGCCCTGCTGATGCCGTACACCGCCTTCCACACGGCCGCCGAGGAGCTTCGGTACGACATCGAGCTGCTCCAGGCCCGCTTCGGGGTCGGGTTCGAGACGGTCTGCCACCGGCTGAGCACCCTCCAGCGTCCGGGCCGACGCGGCGTCCCGTTCTCCTTCCTGCGCGCCGACCGGGCGGGCAACATCTCCAAGCGCCAGTCCGCGACCGACTTCCACTTCTCCCGCCTGGGCGGCACCTGCCCGCTCTGGACGGTCTACGAGGCCTTCTCCGCGCCCGGCCGGATCCTCACCCAGGTCGCCGAGATGCCGGACGGGAAGCGCTACTTCTGGATCGCCCGCACCGTCTCCCACGGCGGCTTCGGGCACCGCGCACCGCGCAGCGAGTTCGCCGTCGCGCTCGGCTGCGAGCTGCGCCACGCCCACCGCCTCGTCTACGCCGAGGGCGTCGCGCTCGACGCTCCGGGAGCGGCGACCCCGATCGGGCTGGGCTGCCGGATCTGCGAGCGCCGCGACTGTGTCCAGCGCGCCCGCCCGCCGGCGGGCGGGCGCCTGGCGGTCGAGCCGGACCGCCGCAGCCGCGTTCCCTACGCCGTGCTCGGTGACAGCCCCGGCACCGGGCGCTGGCCGGGGCCGTCGTAGCAGGCGAGCGGGCGGATCAGGGAGTTGTGGGCGAGCTGTTCGGTGATGTGGGCGGTCCAGCCGGTGATGCGGCTCATCACGAAGACAGGTGTGAAGACGGGGGTGTCGAAGCCCATCAGGTGGTAGGCGAGGCCGGCGGGGTAGTCGAGGTTGGGGTGGATGCCCTTGCGTTCCAGCATCGCCTCGCGCAGTGCGGCGTGCAGGGCGGCCAGCCGGGCCGTCCCGGGGTCGGCGCTGCGGGCCACCAGGGCGTCCAGGGCGGCCTGCATGATCGGGACGCGGGAGTCGCCGTGCTGGTAGACGCGGTGGCCGAAGCCCATGATCTTCCGCTTGGCGGCGAGTGCCTCGTCGAGCCACTGCGCGGCCCGGGCGGTGTCGCCGATCTCCTCCAGCATGTGCATCACGGCCTCGTTGGCGCCGCCGTGCAGGGGGCCCTTGAGTGCGCCGATCGCGGCGGTGACGGCGCTGTAGAGGTCGGAGAGGGTGGAGGTGACGACGCGGGCGGTGAAGGTGGAGGCGTTGAAGCTGTGCTCGGCGTACAGCACGAGGGAGATCTCGAAGCAGCGGACCACCTCCGGGGCGGGCACCGCGCCGAAGCACATGTGGAAGAAGTTCTCCGCGTAGCCGAGCCCGGGGTCCGGCGGGACGGGCGCCAGGCCCCGGCGGCGGCGCTGGTCGGCGGCGACGACGGTCGGCAGTTTCGCCAGCAGGGTGAGGGACTTGGCGAGGTGGGGCGCGGGGCGGCCGTCGTCCTCGGTGGGGTCCTCGGCGCCGAAGAAGCTGACGGCGGTGCGCAGCACGTCCATCGGGTGGCAGGTCTCGGGCAGCTTGGCGAGCAGTTCGGCGGTGGTGCGGTCGAGCGGGCGCAGGGCGGCCTCGCGGGCCCGGAACTCCCGCAGCTGTCCGGGGTCGGGCAGCTCGCCGTGCCACAGCAGGTAGGCGACCTCCTCGAAGGAGCGCTGGGCGGCGAGGTCCTGGACGGGGTAGCCGCGGTAGGTGAGGGAGTTGGTCTCCTGGATGACGGTGGAGATCCCGGTGGTGTCGACGACGACACCGGCGAGTCCGCGGTGGATCCCGGGTGCGGTGGTGGGCATGGCTGGTCTCCGATGCGGGGTCAGGCGCCGGGCGGGAGGGTGAAGTCGAAGACGGCCGAGTCGAAGGCCGCGTACTGCTCGTAGCCGAGGAGTTCGTACAGCCGGGAGCGGGTCTGCATGCGCGGCAGCAGCGACTCCTGGGTGCCCTCGGCGGCGAGGGTGCGCAGGCCGTCCTCCACCGCGCCCATGGCCAGGCGCAGCAGGGTGACGGGGTAGAGCGCGATCTCGTACCCGAGGTCCTGGAGGGTGCGGGCGTCGAGCAGCGGGGACTTGCCGAACTCGGTCATGTTGGCGAGCAGCGGGACGTCGACGGCCTTGCGGAAGGCCTCGAACTCGGCCTCGTCGGCGAGGGCTTCGGGGAAGATCGCGTCGGCTCCGGCGTCGACGTAGGCCTTGGCCCGGTCGATCGCCGCGCGCAGTCCCTCGACGGAGCGGGCGTCGGTGCGGGCCATCAGCAGGAAGTCGGGGTCGCGGCGGGCGTCGACGGCGGCCCGCAGGCGGCGGGTCATGTCCTCGCGGGGGACGACCGCCTTGCCGTCGAGGTGGCCGCAGCGCTTGGGGTTGACCTGGTCCTCCAGGTGCAGGCCGGCGAGGCCGGCGTCCTCCATCAGCTGGACGGTGCGGGCGGCGTTCATGGGTTCGCCGAAGCCGGTGTCGGCGTCGATCAGCACCGGGAGGTCGGTGGCCCGGGTGGTCTGCTGGGCGCGGGCGGCGACCTCGGTGGCGGTGGTGAGGCCGATGTCGGGCAGGCCGAGGTCGGCGGCGAGGACGGCGCCGGAGAGGTAGGCGGCCTCGAAGCCGAGGTCCTGGATGAGCCGGGCGGAGAGCGGGTTGAGCGCGCCGGGCATCGTCAACAGCCGCCCGGTGGCGAGGCGTTCGCGCAGGGCGCGGCGGCGCTGGCCGGGGGTGGTGCGGGTGTGCAGCATCAGAACAGGCCCTTCGGGAGGAGTGCGTCGAACGCGCGCACGGCCGCGGTGTCGACGGCCGGGAAGAGCTCGTCCAGGTCCGCGGCCTTCAGCTCGGCGAGGTCTGCGGCGGCTGCCAGGAAGCGGTCCTGGTCGGCGGGGGAGACGATGCCCTCGGCCAGGGTGCGGAACTTCCGCTCGTACGCGGGGCGGTCGAAGGGGCGCGCGCCGGCCGGGTGGGCGTCGGCGACGGCCAGCTCGTCCTGGATCACCGTGCCGTCGTCCCGGGTGATCACCACGCGCCCGCCGAAGGCCCGGCGTTGCGGATCGGGGTCGTGGTAGCGGGCGGTCCACTCCGGGTCCTCGACCGTGGTGATCTTCTGCCAGAGCGCCACGGTCTCCGGGCGTTGGGCCCGTTCGGGGGCGTAGGAGCGCTCGTGGTGCCAGGCGCCGTCCTCCAGGGCGACGGCGAGGATGTACGGGATCGAGTGGTCGAGGGTCTCCCGGCTGGCGTGCGGGTCGTACTTCTGCGGGTCGCCCGAGCCGGAGCCGATGACGTGGTGGGTGTGGTGGCTGGTGTGCAGGACGACCGAGCGGACGCCGTCCAGCGGCCCGGTCCTCTCGCGCAGCCGCCGGGCCAGGTCGATGATCGCCTGGGCCTGGTACTCGGCGGAGTGCTCCTTGGTGTAGGTGTCCAGGATCGCCCGCCTCGGCTCGCCGGGCGCGGGCAGCGGCACGGTGTAGTCGGACTGCGGGCCGTCGAGCAGCCAGGCGAGGAAGCCGTCCTCGCCCTCGTAGACGGGGGACGGGGAGGTCTCACCGCGCATCGCCCGGTCCACCGCCTCGATCGCGGCCTTGCCGGCGAAGGCGGGGGCGAAGGCCTTCCAGCTGGAGATCTCGCCCTTGCGGGACTGCCGGGTGGCCGTGGTGGTGTGTACGGCCTGCTGCACCGCCTGGTACACGGTCTCGGTCGGCAGCCGCAGCAGCGCGCCGAGTCCGCAGGCGGTGGCCGCGCTCAGGTGCGCGACGTGGTCGATCCGGTGGGCGTGCAGGCAGATGCCCCGCACCAGGGCGACGTGGACCTCGTAGGCGGCGACGATGCCGCGCAGCAGGTCGGCCCCGCTGCGGCCGGTGTGCTGGGCGACGGCCAGCAGCGGCGGGATGTTGTCGCCGGGGTGGGAGTAGTCGGCGGCGAGGTAGGTGTCGTGGAAGTCCAGCTCGCGCACGGCCGTGCCGTTGGCCCAGGCCGCCCACTCCGGCGAGACCCGGGCGGTGCTGCCGAACACCCGGGCGCCCGGCGCGCCGCGGTGGGCGAGCGCCTGGGCGCGGGCCACCGTCACGGGCCGGCGCAGCAGCGACGCGACGGCCACCGCCGCGTTGTCGATCACCCGGTTGACGGCCATGTTCACGCTGGCCGGGTCCAGCTCCTCGGTGCCGGTCGCGACGGCGGCCAGCTTCCAGGCGAGCTGCTCCTCACGCGGCAGCCGGTCGGCACTGGGGTGGACGCGGACGTGGTGCTCGATCACGGGACTCCTCGGGGGCGCTCGATGGCTCTCGGTCTTGCATGACCGAGCCTGCTCGTCGGACGGCCGATGATCCAGCATGCCAATCGGTGGAATCCGTACGGCGGATTCCTGCGAACCTGCGAAACCTGCGAACCCCGCCGGGGAACCGGCTCCTCCACTTCTCCCGCACCGGCGGCACCTGCCCGCTGTGGAACGTCTACGAATCCTTCGCCGCCCCCGGCCGGGTCCACGTCCAGGTCGCCGCCATGCCCGACGGCCGGCGCTACCTCTGGACCGCCCGCGCCGTCACCCGCTCACCCGGCGGCTGGGGCCGCCCCGGCAAGACCTTCGCCATCGGCCTCGGCTGCGAACTCCGCCACGCCGCACGGCTCGTGTACTCGGCGGGACTGGACCTCGGCGACGTGGCGGCTGCCACCCCGATCGGGCTCGGCTGCAAGGTGTGCGAACGCCCGGCGTGCCCGCAGCGCGCCGCGCCCGCCATCGGCCGGCCGCTGGCGCTCGACGAGCACACCAGCACCTTCATCCCGTACCCCGCGCTGCCCGATCCCCGGAACTGAACGCCGCCGGCCGACGTACCGGCCCGGCCGTCCGAGCCCGACGCCCGGCGGTGCACCCCCGGTGGGCTTCGCGCGGGCACCGCCCGACCCGCCCCGGGAATCCTGCGGTTGCCCGGAACTTCCCGGACGTCCGGCCCGACTTCTGGGCCGGGCGCTGTCGCCGACAGCGTCCGGCAGAGCACACCCCTTCACCCCAGGAGCGCGAGCATGTGCGGGATCACCGGCTGGGTGTCCTTCCACCAGTCCTTCCACCAGGACATCGGCCACGGGGCCGCCTCCGTCATCCAGGCGATGACCGACACCATGGCCCTGCGCGGACCCGACGCCGGCGGGGTCTGGCTCGGCCGCCACGCCGCGCTCGGCCACCGCCGCCTCGCCGTCATCGACATCGAGGGCGGCACCCAGCCCATGACCGACCGCCCCGAACACCCGCAGGTGGTGCTCACCTACAGCGGCGAGGTCTACAACCACCACCGGCTGAGATCCGAACTCGCCGCCAGGGGCCACCGGTTCGAGACACGGAGCGACACCGAGGTGGTCCTGCGCGCCTACCAGGAGTGGGGAGACGCCCTGGTCGACCACCTGGAGGGCATGTACGCCTTCGCCGTCTGGGACGACCGCGAGCAGCGCCTGCTGCTGGTCCGCGACCGGCTCGGGGTCAAGCCGCTGTTCTGGGCCGAAACCGACGGCGGCCTCGCCTTCGGTTCCGAACCCAAGGCCCTGTTCGCCCACCCCGAGGTGACCCCCACCGTGGACGCCGACGGCCTGCGCGAGGCCTACAGCCTCCTGTTCAACACCGGCCCCACCGTCTGGGCCGGCGTCCGCGAGGTGCACCCCGGCAGCATGCTCGTCCTCGACCGCGACGGCATCCGCGAACGGCGCTACTGGGAGCTGACCGCCCGCCCGCACACCGACGACCCGCAGACCACCACCGAGCTGATCGGTGGCCTGGTCGACCGCGCCGCCCGTACCCAGCTGGAGGCCGACGTCCCGCTGTGCAGCCTGCTCTCGGGCGGCCTCGACTCCACCGTCGTCACCGCCCTGATCGCCGACGAACTCCGGCTCCGCGAAGGGCCGCAGGCCACGCTGCGCTCCTACGCCGTCGACTACAGCGACCAGGCCGAACAGTTCACCGGCGACGTGCTGCGTACCGGCCACGACACCCCCTTCGCCGCCGAGGCCGGCGCGTTCATCGGCACCCGGCACTCCACCGTCGTCCTCGACCCCCGTGCCCTGCTCGACCCGGACAACCGGCGCGCCGTGGTCGTCGCCCGGGACTCGCCGATCGGCGTCGGCGACATGGATACCTCGCTCTACCTGCTGTTCGGAGAGATCCGCAAGCACTCCACCGTCGCCCTCTCCGGCGAGGCCGCCGACGAGGTCTTCGGAGGCTACCCGTGGTTCCACCACCCGAAGGCGCTCGCCGCTCGCGCCTTCCCCTGGCTCCTGGTGACCGGGGACCAGGCCGCCATGCCGCTCCACCCCGACCTCGCCGCCCGGCTGCGCATCCCCGAGTTCCGCGCCGACACCTACCGCACCGCCGTGGCCGCCGTCCCCCGCCTCGACTCCGAGAGCGCCGCCGAACACCGCCTGCGCGAGATGCAGCACCTCTCGCTCACCCGCTGGCTGCGCCAACTCCTGCACCGCAAGGACCGCCTCTCCATGGCCCAGGGCCTGGAGGTGCGCGTGCCCTACTGCGACCACCGCCTCGTCGAGTACGCCTTCAACACCCCCTGGGCGATGAAGAACCACGACGGCCGGGAGAAGAGCCTGCTGCGCGACCTCGGCCGGGGCATCGCCCCCGACTCGGTGCTGTGGCGGCCGAAGAACCACTACCCGGCCACCCACCACCCCGACTACAACGCAGGTCTACAGCGGCTGGCCCGCGAGGCGCTGGACGCACCGCACGTACGGGACATCGCCGACGAGACGGTCGTCGGGGCGGCCATCGACACGCCTGCCGAGCAGTTGCCGTGGGGCCACCGGCTCCGCCTGGAGCGGGTCGTCGACCTCGCGCTGTGGCTCGACCACCACCGCCCCGCCCTGGCCTTCTGACCTCGCGGCCTCGCCGAGGGTGTCGGGGTTACTTGCCGGCGGCTGTCATGGAGGTGACGGCGTCGGCGGTGGTGGCGCGGTAGTTGCCCAGGTGGGGGTTGAGGACGCGGGTGTCGCTGGTGAGTGGGAAGTTGTGGGTGGCGGCGAGGGGCATGTTGGTGTCGTCCTGGTCGGCGAGGACGTTGAGTTCGTTGATGTCGGGGGTGGTGCCGGTGGTGGCGCCGCCGGGGTTGAGGTCGATGACGGCGTAGGCGTTCTGGCCGGCGGGGACGGGGAAGCGCTGGGTGCCGCTGGCGAGTACGGGCCGGATGTTGTTGCTCTGGTCGCGGGCGGTGGAGTTGCCGAGGTTGACGCCGGGGGAGGAGCTGAGGCTGCAGGCCTTGGTGCCGGTGTTGTGGACTTCGATGACCCGCTGGCTGGGTGTTCCGGGGCGTGTGGTGACGTGGATGGAGAGGTTGTTGATGTCGCAGGGGGTGGCGTCGGTGGGGGCGGGTGCGTTGCCGGTGCCGGGTCGGGTGCTGGTGGAGGGGCTGGTGCCGGACGGTGTGTGGGGTGCGCCCGTGGGGGTGTGCGAGGCCGGGCCCGTGGTCGGGGCGGTCGGTGCCCCGGTTGCGGGGGCCGCGCCGGTGGGGGCGGGTGTGACGGCCGCGGTGGTGGGGGAGGCCTTCGGGCCGGCGGCCGGGTCGGTGTTGTCGGGCCCGCAGGCGGTCAGGACGAGTCCGGCGCCGACGGCGAGGACGGCGGTGACGAGCAGCGGGCGACGGCGGCGGACGGACATGGTGGCTCCCCGATGACGGTGCGTGCTGGCTTGCTGGACACCCACCATGACGGTCAATCAGTGACTTTCGGTGGCACGCGCGGCGTCACAATCGTCAGGACATCGCGAGGATCGGACTGTGACAATCGGCCAGGCGCAACACCATTGACACCGCGAGCCCCGGGCTCACCACTTCGCTCGCCTTCAGCCCCGCAGCCCCGCAGCCGGGCCTCCCCGTTTCCTGGCCGGAACCGGGCCGGGGAGGCCGGGGGCGTCAGCGCTGGGCGGTCAGGGGCGCGTAGGCGTCGGGGCGGCGGGTGGTGTTGAAGGGGAAGAGTTCGAGCCAGTCGTGGCGCTGGTCGAGGTCGAGGTCGGCGACCAGGACGGCGGCCTCGTCGCGCGGTGCCCGGGCGAGCACGCGGCCGTACGGGTCGACGATGAACGAGCTGCCGTAGAAGGTGAGTTCGCCTTCGGTGCCGATGCGGTTGGGGACGACCATGAAGGTGGCGTTGGCGATGGCGTTGCCGGTGATGACCTGCTGCCACAGCGGCTGGGTGTCGAAGCCGGGGTGGCCCGGCTCGGAGCCGATGGCGGTCGGGTAGACGAGCACGTCGGCGCCGGCGAGGGAGTAGGCGCGGGCGAGCTCGGGGAACCACTGGTCCCAGCAGGTCGGCAGGCCGACGGCGGCGTCGCCCACCTCGGCGAGGGGGAAGGCGTCCTCGCCGGCCGGGCCCTGGCGGAACCAGGTGTCCTCGTAGTAGCCCTCGGTCACGGGGATGTGCAGCTTGCGGGTGCGCTGCACCAGGGTGCCGTCGGGGGCGACGAGGATCGCGGTGTTGTAGCCGAGGCCGTCGGGGCCGTCCGGCCCGTCGGCCTTCTCGAAGAGCGAGGCGTGCACGTGGATGCCGTGCTCGCGGGCGGCGGCCGCGGCGAACGCGAAGGTCGGGCCGGTGCGCAGGTCCTCGGGCTCGACGGCCTGCGGGTGGTCGGACTGGCGCAGCACGGCGAAGTACGGGGAGAGCGTGAGCTCCTGGAGGGCGACGAGGGCGGCGCCCTGTTCGGCGGCGAGGCGGATTCCCTCCAGCAGGCCGGCCCGGTGCTGCTCGGGGTCCGCGTGCCAGCGCTGCTGGACGAGGGCGACCCGCAGGGCGGCGCGCCGGGGCGCGCGGGTGCGGGCCGGGGATGCGGGCGGGTTCAGGGCGGTGATCAGGCGCATGGCGGGTCCTCGGGTCATCTCGGGTCATGGTGTCGGGAGCAGCGGCCGAAGCTGTGCCGGAACGTTCCGGCACGGGTGACCCTAAGCCTTGCCGGAACGTTCCGGCAAGGGGGTTCGAGGAGCATCGCAGACGCCCGGACCACGGGTGGCCTCCGGTTCTGCGTCTAGACTTCCGGGCTGTGACCAGCCGATCCGTGACCCTGTTCGACGTGGCCCGGGCGGCCGGGGTGTCCAAGAGCACCGCCTCCGACGCCCTCCTCGGATCCGGCCGGGTGGCCGAGGCGACGCGTGAACGCGTCCAGGCCGCGGCCCGAGAGCTCGGCTACCGGCCGAACTCGGCGGCGCGCAGCCTGCGCCGCTCCAGCACCGGGGCAGTGGGCCTGTACCTGCCGCGCACGGCGACCCGCCTCGACTACTACATGAAGCTGGCGTTCGGCGCCGTCGAGCGAGCCCGCGAGGATGGCCTCGACGTGGTGCTGCTGGCCCCCGGGAAGGCGGCGGAGGGCGGGCTGGCCGCCCGGGTCGACGGGCTGATGGTCATCGATCCGGAGGTCGACGACCCGGCCGTGCCCGGTCTGCTGGCCGCCGGCGTACCCGTGGTCACCGGGGAGCGCTACCTCGGAGGCGGGGCCGCACCCAGCGGATCGGTGGTGTGCGACAACGCCACCTCGCTCGCCGCCCTGCTGGACCACCTCGCGCAGCGCGGTGCACGCCGCCCGGCGCTGCTGGCCCCCGGCCCGGGATCCGACTGGGCGGCCGCCCTGCGGGCCGCCGCCGCCGACTGGACCGGGCGCCACGGCCTCGAGGTCGCCGTGCGAACGGTCCCGTTCGCGGCCACGCCGACCGAGGCCGAGGCCGCCACCACGGACCTGCTCGCCGGCACCCCGGGCCTGGACGCCGTGGTCTGCGCCCCCGACGGCGCGGTGCCCGGCGTGCTGGCAGCCGTGGCCCGGGCAGGCCTGCGGGCCGGAACCGAGGTGCTGGTGGCCGCCTGCGTCGACGGCGCCGCGGCACGCGGGTCGAGCCCGCAGGTGACGGCGGTGGACCTGCGCGCGGCGGAGTACGGCCGCGAATGCGCGGCCCTGCTCAGCGACCTGCTGTCGGGCGCGGCGGAATCGGGCGTGGTACGGACCCACGCCTGGGAACTCCACGTCCGGGCTTCCACCGCCGGTCGCGGCTGACACCGACCCGAACGGAGACCGACCGCGGCCCCGGACGACGACCGGGCGTCCTCGTCTCCGGGGTCGAGGGCGAATGCATTCGTTCGGGTGGATTGGCACCGATAGCGGCAGGTGGGGCGCGGTCCGGCCGCCATGATGCCGTCACGGAACGACCACCCGTTGGGAGCGCTCACCATGACGACGCAAGGCCGGACCACCACCGAGTCCGGCGACGAACCACTGGACCTGGCGGATCAGGAGCTGGTCCGCGATCCGTTCACCTCCTACGCGCACATCCGCGAACGCGAGCACCTGGTGCGGGGCTGCGTCCGAGGCGTCGACCCCATGTGGGTGGCGACCCGCCACGACGACATCCGCACGATCATGAGCGATCCCGACTTCACCATCGACGCCGCGACCGTCCCCGGCGCGAAGGTGGCCCACCGCACCGAACAGACCTGGCAGGCCCGCGGCATGTACGCGGGCTACGAGAAGTACCTGCGCGCCGGGATCTTCGACTCGGACGGCTCCGACCACCGTCGTCTGCGCGGCCTGGTCGCCGCCGCGTTCTCCCCGCGCCGCGTGGCCGCGCTGCGCCCCCGGATCGAAGCCATCGCCGCCGACCTGCTCGACCGCCTGCCGGACCACGCCGAGGACGGCGTCGTCGACCTGATCGAACACTTCGCCCGACCGCTGCCCATCACCGTCATCTGCGAACTCATCGCCGTCCCCGAAGCCGACCGCGACCGCTGGCGGAGCCGCAGCGCCACCCTGGCCGCCGGCACCTGCGGCGAGGAACTGGGCGACGCGCTCGCCGGCATGGTCGCCGACGCCCACCTCCTCGTCGGCCTCCACACCGCCGACCCGGGCGACGACCTCATCTCCGAACTGCTCGCGCCCCACCACGACGACCGCCTGAGCACCGACGAGCTCGTCTCGCTCATCACCAACCTGGTCGTCGCCGGGCACATCACCACCGTCAACCTCATCGCCAACAGCACCGAAGCGCTCCTCGCCCACCCCGACCAGCTCGCCCTGCTGCGCGAGGACCCCGCCCTCATGCCGCACGCCGTCGATGAACTCATGCGCTACTGCGGGCCCGTCGTGCGTGCGCTGCCCCGTTACGCCACCCGCGACACCACCGTCGGCGCCACCCCGGTGTGCGCCGGAGAAGCCGTCCTCCCGATCGTGTCCGCGGCCAACCGGGACCCCGCCGCCTTCGCCGACCCCGACCGCCTCGACCTCGGCCGCACCCGCCACAGCAAGGAGCCCCACCTCGGCTTCGGACACGGCGCGCACCGCTGCCTGGGCGCGCACCTCGCCCAGGAGGAGGCCGCCGTCGCCCTGGCCGCGCTGTTCAGCCGGGTACCCGACCTGCAACTCGCCGTCGACCCGGAGCACCTGCAACGCGGCACCAACCCGCTCAACTGGCACCTGAAGACCCTCCCCGTACGCCTCCAACCCCCGAGCCACACGGCGCCGGCCAGGAACGAGGCACACCCGGCCTAGCTGGCAGAGAACGGCAAGGGCACGCGCGCAGTGTCCCCGAGCAAGGCGCGGGGGTGAGTGGCCGGGAAGTACTCGCACACGACGGAATGTTGAACGCCCGGGCGGCCGCGAGAGACTGTCCGGGCACCTACCGCGACCCGCTGACCCACCGAAAGCCGGCTGACTTCCATGGACTTGACCACCGACGGGATCGACAGCCTCCTCGCGCGCTACATGCACGGGGACGGCGGCGCCCTGGAGGACCTGGTGGCTGCCGGACCGGTGAGCCTTCGCCGACTCCTCGACGTGTTCGCGGGCCGGGCGGAGAAGAGCTGGGACCTGGCGGAGATCGTGAGCCGCGACCGGGACGAGTACCGGCGCCCCGCCTCGCTGCAGGTACTCCTGGCGGAGGCTCTCCCGGACGGGTTGTTCGACGCGCTGGCGGACGACCCCTCGCTCGAATCGCTGCTGGCCCGTGAGACGTTCGCACATGTCAGGGACCCGCGGACGGTGCCGTTCCTGGAGCGCCAACTTCGGTCCGGTAGGCCGGAGTTCCGTCGCCGGGCGTTGCTCGGTCTGGCAGAGAACGGGTCCGCTGAACACACGGAGGCCGTCGTCGGGTGTCTGGCGGACCCCGCGATGCGGTCCGAGGCGGTGGAGACGCTGGCCCGGCTGGGCGATGCCCGCGCGGTCGGGCCGTTGCTGCGTGAGCACCTCGCGGACGACTCCGACTTCGCCCGGCGCGCCGGAACGGCTCTGGACCTGGTCGAGCAGCGCATCGGCGGGCCGCCGACGCCCCCGGTCTGGCGCGAGCTCGGGCCGGTGGAGTTCGTGGTGACGCCCAAGATGGGCGTCCCGTGGTGTGTGACAGAGGTCCTGGTGGTGCCCGGACAGACGGTCCGGGGAGGCGAACTCATGGCCGCCATGGAGAACGACGCGCTGAGCAACGACCTGATCGCCGACTGGCCCGGCACGGTGACGGAGGTCCGGATCGCGGTGGACGACGAACTGCCCGAGGAGATCGTCGCCCTTGTCGTGCAGAGTCGCAGGCGGGTCGGGTAACGGGAGTTGACGATCCGGTAGTGCGGCCCGAGAGCCTTCGCCCGCCGCTGTCGGACCCCGCCGCTGTCGGACCCCGCCGCTGTCGGACCCCGCCGCTGTCGGACCCCGCCGCTGTCGGACCCCGCCGCTAAGGTCGGTCCCATGACTGATCGGACGACCTACGCACCCCTGATCCTCTCCGCCTACGACCACGAGCCGGAGTCCTACTACCTGATGCTCACCGACGACGCCATGGTCGCCGTCGAGGACGAGTTCGAGGCCTGCGGCCAGTACGGCAACGGGTACGGCTGGGCGGGCGTCGCCCGGGCCGCGGTGCTCGCGCACGCGCCGGAGGTGTCGGAGCGGCTGACCTACGATCCCGAGGCGGGGATGTTCATCGCCCGCAGTCGGGACCTGGACGCTCTGCAACGCCTCGCCGCGCTCCTGAGTCAGGCGTTCCACGACCGCGCCCGGCTCGCCGAGTTGATACGCGGCGTCGATCCGGACGACTTCGACTGACTGTCGGCCGGGCGCCTCCCGCCGTACCGCGGGGTGGGGGACGACCCGCGCGCCGGGCGGCACCCTCACGGCGGCTGCGGCTGACACGTTCGGTCCGCCTGCACCGGAAGCCGTCGGCGACGTCGCGGAGCGATGCGACAGCGGTTGCGGCGGTGGCGAAACGGATCGTGGAGGGACCGGTGTACGGGGCGCGCGGGCCAACAGCCGGCTACGGCTTGCGGGCCAGTGCGCAGGAGATCAGCTGTTCCCACACCGTCGGAGCGGGCCTGTCCACGCCGTTCCCGGTGCCGTCGTCGTCCGGCGCGGGGTCCGGCCGCCACAGGGAGCAGGGGACCAGGCCCGGTTCGAGGAGCTCAAGGCCGTCGAACAGGCCGGTGATCTCCTCGTCGGTGCGCCAGCGGCCGCGGCCGAAACTGCTCTGCAGCTTCTGCTCCATGAGCCGGGTCTCCTCGTTCCCGCCGGAGCGGAAGTGGGAGATGTAGACCTGACTGCCCGACGGCACCCGGTCCACCCACCAGCGCGCGAGCTCGGCGGGGCGTTCGGCATCGGTGAGGTGGTGCAGCACGGCGCTGAAGACGACGCCCACCGGCTCGTCGAAGTCGATCAACTCCTGTAGGCCGGGGTCGTGGTAGAGCTCCTCCGGCGCGCGCAGGTCCGCCCGGATCACGGTGGTGCGGTCGTCGGCGGCCAGCAGGGCCCGGCTGTGCGCGACCACGACCGGGTCGTGGTCGACGTAGACGACGCGCGCGTCCGGACGGTGCCGCTGGGCGACCTGGTGCACGTTGTCGGCGGTGGGCAGGCCGCTGCCCATGTCGACGAACTGGGAGACGCCGTCGCGGGCCATGGCCGCCACGGCGCGAACGAGGGCCCCGCGATTGGCGAAGGCCATCGCCCGCGAACCGGGCAGGTCCTTGATGAAGAAGTCGCCGATCTCGCGGTCGACGGCGTAGTTGTCCTTGCCGCCGAGCAGATAGTCGTAGACCCGGGCGATGCTCGGCTTCGACTGATCATCCTCTGTGCTGCGATCGGTCACGGCAGCCGACTCCCCGTCCCTCGGACCAGTGCGGCCTCAAGCCTAGGGTGTGTCATCCCACCCCCGCCTGCGCGCCGACGCCGGTGCGCCGGGCGTTCGTGCGTTTGGGGGCACAGCGCGTGGCGTGTCCTGGAAGCGCCCTGACCGTGCGTCTTACTGGGGAGCGGCTGCTGGGACCGGCGGCCTCTGGACCGCCGCCCCAGCAGAGGAGAGCACAGTGGCGCAGAGCAGGGCAGCCCTCGATCTCATTCCTTCGTGGAGCCGCGTTCCGAGGGTTGACGTCGTGCCGGCCCGGGATCCGGAGGCGGTGCGAGATCCGGAGGCGGTGGGGCTGCCGGTGGTCCAAGGGGCGGTGGCGGTGCCGGCGTGGATCGGGCTGGGCCCGGGGGCCGTGGAGGCCGCCGGCATGACGGGGGCGACGGGCCGGGTGCTGCTGGTGCCCCGGGAGGACGGGCCGGACGTCGTGCTCTACGGGACGGGGCCGGAGGGTGAGGCAGGTCCCGATGTGCTGAGGGACGCCGGGGCAGCCGTGGCGCTCGCGGTGCCGGGCCGTTCGCGGCTGGCCGTCGTGGTGCCGTCCGGGGCGGGTGCGAAGCCGGCGGAGGCGGCGCAGGCGTTGGTGGAGGGGGTGCTGCTGGCCCGTTACGGCTTCGATCCGCTCAAGCGCGAGCCGTCCGGCACGGCGCTGGAGACTGTCACGGTCGTGGAGGGTTCGGGCTCGGGTTCGGATTCGGACTCGCGCGAGGCCGTCGAGCGGGGCGCAGAGCGCGGGGTGTGGCTGGCCCGCGCGACGATGCTGGCCCGGGACCTGGCCAGCGCGCCGCCCAGCCTGCTGACCGCGCCGGACCTGGCCGAGGTTGCGGTGCGGCTCGGCGCGCAGTGCGGCCTGAGGGTGGAGGTGTTCGGGCAGCGGGAGCTGGAGGAGCTGGGCTGCGGCGGCCTGCTGGGCGTGAACCGGGGCGGCGTGGACGAAGCCCGCATGATCAAGCTCACCTACCTGCCCTCCGGCGCCGGTGACGGGACGCCCCGGCTGGCCCTGGTGGGCAAGGGCATCACGTACGACTCCGGGGGCATCAGCCTCAAGCCCGCCGACGCCGTGCACGCGACGATGAAGAACGACATGTCCGGTGCAGGGGCGATCCTGGCGGCCCTGTGCGTCCTGGCCGGGCTCGGCTGCCGGACGGCCGTGACGGGCTACCTGATGTGCACGGACAACATGCCCTCGGGCTCGGCGCTCAAGCTGGGCGACGTGCTGTGGATGCGCGGCGGCACGAGCGTGGAGGTGGTCAACGCCGACGCGGAGGGCCGCCTGGTCATGGCGGACGCCCTGGTCCTGGCCGGCGAGGAGCCGGGGGACGCGATCGTGGACATCGCCACCCTGACCGGCGCGTGTCTGCGGGCGCTCGGCGCCGAGACCGCGGGCGTGTTCGGCAACGCCCAGCCGCTGGTCGACCAGGTCCTGGACGCCGCCGCCCGCACCGGCGAGCCGGCCTGGCAGCTGCCGCTGTCGCGGCGCTACCGGCCGGAGCTGGACTCGGAGGTGGCGGACCTGAAGAACATGGGCGGCCCCAACGGCGGGGCGATCCATGCCGCGCTGTTCCTGGAGGAGTTCGTCGCCGGCCGCCCCTGGGCGCACATCGACATCGCCGGGCCGGCCCAGAACGACAAGCCGAGCGGCTGGCGCACCAAGGGCTGCACCGGCTTCGGCGCGCGCCTGCTCGCAGAGCTCGCGCTGGCCTTCACCCCTCCGTCGACGGCCGCGCGGACCGACTCCACCCGCTCGATCAGTGAGGAGGCCGGCCGGTGAGCGCCCTCGCCCACGCCCAGGCCGACGGCCCGCAGGACAAGAGCGCCACCGCCTCCGGGAACGGAAAGTCCGGCGGAGGATCGGGGCGCGTCCTGGACGCCATCGAGAAGATCGGGAACAAGGTCCCGCACCCGGCCATCATCTTCCTGCTGCTGTGCGTCCTGGTGATCGTGCTGTCGGCGGTCCTGGCCGCGTTCGACGTCCACGTCACCGGCGAGACGGTCAAGTCCGTTCCCTACCCGGCCACGCAGGTCCACGAGGGCGGCACCGAGTACGCGGGCACCCACCTGCCGCCGGAGTCGACGTACACCCACCACTACGAGACCGTCGTCGAGACGACGAAGGTCGAGAGCCTGCTGTCCGGCGACGGCGTCCGGTTCCTGTTCACCTCCGCGGCGCACAACTTCAACGACTTCGGCGTCGTCGCGGTCATCCTCGTCATCATGGTCGGCGTCGGGCTCGCGGAGGAGGCCGGACTGATCGCGGCCCTGATCCGACGCCTGGTCAGGATCTCACCACCGGAGACCCTCACCGCGATCATCGTCTTCGCCGGCATCCTGTCCAGCATCGCCTCCGACGCCGGCTACCTCGTCCTCATCCCGCTGGGAGCGGTCGCCTTCATCAGCGCCGGGCGCCACCCGCTCGCCGGGATCGCCGCGGCCTTCGGCGGAGTCAGCGCGGCCTTCAGCGTCAACCTGCTCATCGCCCCGATCGACGGCATCATGACCGAGATCACCAACCAGGCGATCAGGCTCGTCAACCCCGGGCAGTCCCTCAACCTGACCGCGAACTACTACTTCGCGATCGGCTCCACCCTGTTCCTCACCATCGTCATCACCTTCATCACCGAACGCATCATCGAACCCCGCCTGGGCCCCTGGCAGCCGCGGGACACCGCCGCCGTCGCGGACAGCGAGGAGCCCCCCGTCGACACCGCGGCCGAGGCCCGGGGGCTGCGCTACGCCGGCCTCTCGCTGATCGCGCTCGTGGTGGCCGTCACGCTGCTCGCGTTCATCCCCGGCGCGCCGCTGCGCAACCCGGAAACGGGGAGCCTGTTCGAGGACTCGCCGTTCATGGACGGCCTGATCGTCATCATCATGATCGCGTTCCTGGTGATGGGCCTGGCCTTCGGCGCGGGCGCGAGGACCCTGCGCGGCAGCGCCGCCGCGATGGACGCGATCACCAAGACCTTCGCCGGGCTCGGCGGCCTGATCTTCCTGCTGCTGATCATCGCCCAGTTCATCTCGTACTTCAATTACAGCAACATCGCCACGGTGGTCGCCGTGCAGCTCGCCGACCAGCTGGAGAGCGCGAACATCGGTGCGATCTGGCTCCTGATCGCCTTCATCCTGCTGACCTACGTCATCAACCTGATCATCCCCGGGATCATCCCCAAGTGGGCGATCTTCGCGCCGATCTTCGTGCCCCTGTTCATCCGCCTCGGCGTCGCGCCGCAGACCGTGCTGGCCGCCTACCGGGTCGGCGACTCCCCGACGAACGTCGTCACCCCGCTGATGGTCTACCTGCCGTTCATCGTCCTGCAGTGCCAGAAGTTCAGGAAGCAGGCCGGTGTCGGCACCGTCATCTCCCTGATGATCCCCTACACGGTCATCGTGGCGGTGGCCTGGCTGCTGTTCTTCGTCGCCTGGTACGCCATCGGCATCCCGATGGGGCCGGGCGCACCCGTCAAGCTGTGAACGCGTGCTTGCCGGTGCTCACTCGGCTCTCTCGGATCTCTCGGCCGGGGTGTCGCTCCGGTCTGCGGACGGCCTTCGGACCAGGCCCGCGGGGTCGACGAAGCGCACCGTCGTCCGGGCCCGGAGGCCGGCGGCGCAGTCGGCCAGCAGCCTGCGGGCGATCGGGCGCACGGCGGTGACGTGGGAGAGGTCGACCGTGACCAGCGGCCGGGGCTGATCGCGGGCCAGGCGACGGACGCAGTGGACGATCTCCTCGGCGGCGGCGAAACCGAGGTCGCCCAACAGCTCCAGGTGGTGCGCGCCGTGGTCGGTGCGCACCGCCTGGAGCGGTGAGCGCGCACGCTCGGTGTGCCGCAGGACGTGCAGGCCCAGTTCGGCGGACAGCTCCCGCAGGACGGCGCTCGCGCGGACGCTGTTGCCCCGAGGGTCCAGCGGGGGGCTGAACACGCCGACGCCGAACTGGCCGGGGCTCACGGCGCAGACCCCTCCGCCGACGCCGCTCTTGGCCGGCAAGCCCACCCTCAGCATCCATTCCCCGCTGTGGTCGTACATGCCGCAGGTGGCCATGACCGACAGCGTCGCGCTCGCCGCGTCGGCGTCCACGACGCGGCGCCCGGTCACCGGGTTGCGCCCGCCGTTGGCCAGCGTGGCGCCCATGACGGCCAGGTCGACGGCGGTGACCTCGATCGCGCACTGGCGGAAGTACACGTCGCAGGCCTGCTGGGCCGGGCGCTCCAGCACGCCCTGGGAGAGCGTGAGGTAGGCCAGCGCCCGGTTGCGGTCCCCGGTGGCGGCCTCGGACCGGTAGACGTCCTCGTCGACCGTCAGCCGACGGCCGGCGAAGCCCGACAGGGTGTCGCGGATCCGTTCGAACGCGGCCTCGCAGTCGCCGCCGATCAGCGCGGTCGTCACGATCGCCCCGGCGTTGATCAGCGGGTTCGCCGGGCGCCCGGTGCCGGCCTCCAGGCTGATCGCGTTGAACGGCTCCCCGCTCGGCTCGAACCCGACCCTCCTGGCCACCTCGGCCAGCCCCAGCTCCGACAGTGCCAGCGAGTACACGAAGGGCTTCGAGACCGACTGGATCGTGAAGGCGGCCGACGCGTCACCGGCCTGATAGGCGTGGCCCTGGACGCTGACCATGGCGAGGCCGAAGGCGTGCGGGTCGGCGCGGGCGAGTTCGGGGATGTAGCGGGCGACGTCACCGGCGGTATCGGCGCGGTGCCGTTCGACGAGTTCGGCGAGCACCGCCGTCACGGGCTCCATCACCGCACCACGGCGGCGCAGCGCGCGGGCCCGGTCGGGCCCTGCCCCCGTGCGGGCGCCGTCCGGCGGAGGGGGTTCACGAGGTGAGGAGGCGTTGCTTGGCCGCCGTGAACTCGTCGTCGGTCAGCATCCCGCTCTGCCGCAGTTCGACGAGGCGTTCGAGCTGGGCGAGCGTCTGGT
Organism: Kitasatospora sp. NPDC043949; assembly: GCF_056435365.1. NCBI lineage: Bacteria > Bacillati > Actinomycetota > Actinomycetes > Kitasatosporales > Streptomycetaceae > Kitasatospora > Kitasatospora sp. NPDC043949. Next base: position 175,223 of record NZ_JBWKEQ010000007.1, read on the forward strand.
CGTTCGGCGCGGCGCCCGGCACGGCCTGAGACGCGGGTGCGGGCGACGGCGGTGCCGGGGCCGCCTGCGCGGTTGCCTGCTGGTGCCGGGCGGCGACCCTGCTCGACACGGACGTGGCGGTCCCGGCGATGACGGCGGTGCGGGCGGCGGTGCCGATGAGCCCCGGGCGCCCGCTGCGCGACAGACGACGGCCGATCATGACAGCTCCTTCTCGGAGTCCGGCTCCCCTTTTGGAGTCCGATCTTTCAGAGACCGATCGCGGCGAGGTCGGCCGCCACCACGGTGTGCGGCACGTGCTCGCGCGTGACCAGGACCCCGTCCGCGTCGTCGAGTGCCCGCAGCAGCGGCGCGGCCCAGCGGTGCTCCCAGACGATGATCGCCGCCGAGCACCCCGCCGGGATCTCGTCGCAGACGCTGGCCAGGTCCTCGTCGCTCAGCAGGCCCATGATCTCGCCGTCCAGTTCGGCGAACACGGCGGCTTCGTCGCTGTCCAGGGCATCGAGTTCGAGGACGCGGACCGTCCCCCGCTCGTCCCTCTTGATGAAGGTGAGGTCGAGGATGCGGATGATCCCCTCGGAGGTCAGGCGCTTGAGCTCCGGCAGGATCGCCCCCCGGAACCGGTTGCCCGGGAAGGCCATGACGGCGTACTCGACCGGCCCGACGTCCATGGCGTCACGCCCCTTCCGCGTCGCGTCCCGCCCGTACCCTCATCCTCCGCCGCCCCCAGCGCCGCCGCGACCGCGCGGACGGCTCACCCGTACTGATGACGTACTGAGGGCGCGCTGTTGACGAGTGGAACCGGATCGCCGGGGGCCGCACCACCGCCCCCGGCGATCCGCCGTACCACCGGGACCTGCGGAAAGCCGCCGCGGACGGGTGAGCGCGGGCGGCCCGCCGGGGCGTGGGCGAGGGGCGGAAACGGGCGCCCGGCCGCAACGGGGAGCGGTACCGTCGGGCGGTGACCCGACCGGCCGACGAACCCTGCGACCGGACCTGCCGCGCACCCGCCGCGGCCGTGTGAGAAGGAGTCCCGTGTCATCGCCTTGTGACCCCCGATACGCCGCCGTCGGCGATGTGAGCACCGCGCTCATGATGATCGACTCCCGGCTCAAGGCCGTCTACGACGGTAGGACCGGGACGGACCCCGTACAGCAGCGGCTGGTCGACGAGTTCGCCGCATCCGTGGGCCCCGAAGAGTTCAACGCGCTGCTGGACGGCGCGTGCACGCTCATCTACCTGTTCATGAACTGGCTGCGGTCGGCCTGCGAGGAGCACGACAAGGACGTCATCGAGCACGTGGTGCCCACCCTCGTGGCCACGATGCGGATGATGCCCAGGACCTTCCGCCCCGAGGTCATCCCCACCATGGCCGGCCTGGTGATCGCCGCGGGCAGCGGCCTGAGCCCCAACCTGTGGCGCGCGCAGTACGGGCCCTGGACCGACGCCGAGATGAACCCCCTGGAAGCCACGGCCACCCTGCTCGCGGAGCACGTCAACCGGGTGTCCGGCGACGACCACGACTTCGCCACCCGCCTGATCACCGATGCCCTGTCCAAGCTGGACCAGGGCTGACGCGCCACCGCGTGCCCTCGACCACCGGGTCGAGGGCCGGTCATCCGGTGATCGCGGAGAGCCGCCGTCGCGGTGTCACGACTGCTCCCCCGCCCGCAGTTCGGTGGCGATCTGGCGCCGGCCGGCGACCAGCGTCTCCAGCACCACCCCGAGGCCGACCAGCAGGGCCAGGCCCGCGGTGGGCAGTAGCACCGGCATCAGCGCGGGGGTGACGACCTCCTCGACCCTGGCACCGACCAGGGTCGAGATGTCGAACGCGCCGCCCAGCAGGGCGACCGCCGCCACCGCGACCAGCCCGCCGCCGACGGCCGCCACCAGGGTCCGCGGCAGCGCCTCGGCGACGATCAGCGCCAGCCCCTGGCGGGGTCGCAGGCCCATGGTGCGCAGCCGGGCGAGCACGGCCGTGCGGTCGGGCGCGGCCCGGAACAGCGTCAGCAGCACCGCGAGCAGGGCGAACCCGGCGCCGGCGGCACCCGAGTACCGGAACAGCCGCCCGGCGGCGTGCTGCAGCGGGTCGTCGCCGAGCTCGGCGACGGTCTCCCGGCTGCTGTGCACCGTGTATCCCGCGGGCAGGCCGCGGACGGCCTTGCCGACGGCTGCGGCGTCGTCCGCGATCATCTTGGCCAGGCCGGTCGGCTGGACCCCGCCGTTGTCCCGCAGTGCCGTCCTGACCCCTTCGGGGTCGATCTCGCCGACGGCGAACCACTGGTTCACCCGCTTGGCGTCCGGCAGTCGCTCCCAGGCGGGGCCGGCGGGAACGACGGCGAACGGCTTGCCCGGGTCCGGCAGGGCGGGGGTGGCGCCGACGGTCCCGGCGACGGCGAGGCGCAGGTCGTTGCCGTTGGGCGTGCGCACCTGGGACGACCCTGCGGCCAGGCGCTCGGCCAGGTCGCGGCTGACCAGCGCGGGCACCGGGGTGTCCCGGCCGCCGGCCGCCCCGGCCAACTTCGCCGGATCGAACTCGCCGGCCCCGAGGGTCCGGGCGATCTCGGCGTACGCCGCCGGATCGACCACCATGATCAGGTAGGCCTCGGTGTAGCGCTGGTCGGCGCCGACGATGCGGGCGTTGGGCTCGACCCAGACCGCGGTCGAGGCCCGCACGCCCGGCAGGGCGTCGGCGGCCTTGGTGAACGACTCGGACAGGGTGGCGTAGCCCGGGAGGGAGACGCCGATGTCCCCGCCCGTGGCGATGCGCGCGGCGCGGGTCCGGGCGTGATCGACGGTGTCGAGCACGGTGGCGCCGAAGCCGGTCGTGGTGACGGCGATGACCAGGGCGAGCAGCGGCAGCGCGGAGGGCCTGCGGCGGCCCGAGTCGTCGCGGGCGGCGCGGGCCAGGCCGAGGAAGCCGATCAGGCCGCGGCCTCGGCCGACGAGGGCGGCCAGCCGGCCGACCACCACCGGCTCGATCCGGGCCAGCAGCAGGCCGCCGGTGACGGCGAGCAGGAGCGGGGCGGCCACCAGCAGTGGATCCGGCCCGGAGCCGGTGCCGACGCCCCGGTGCCGGACCTCTGCCACGGCCGCGGCGGTGACGGCGAGGACGGCGAGTTCGCCGACCAGTCGGCGTCGGCCGCCGGCCGGCCGCCGGCGTGCCCACAGCAGGGCCGCGCGGGCCGGGAAGGCCAGCAGCGCGATCAGGGCCGCGGCCAGGGCCGCCAGCACCGCGCGGTCCCAGCGGGGGGTGGGCAGCAGCACCAGGGCGAGGGCCGTTCCGAGCACGGTGGCCGGCAGGACGGTGACCGCGCCCTCGGCGATCAGCCGTCGCAGCACCCCGGCACGGGAGCCGCCGCGGGCCTGGAGCAGCCTGATCTCGGCGGTGCGCCGGTCGGTGGTGAGGGCGGCGGCCAGGAACAGCACCACGGTGGCGACGCCCGCGACGGCGGCCGGGCCGATCGTGCTGAGCGGCAGCGAGGCCTGGTAGCGGTCGTCCGCCCGGTTGAGGATTTCGGGAAGGCCCGAGGAGGTGTGCAGGTCGGGACGCCGGGTCGCGTCGGCCAGGGCGGTGGCGTCGCGCCCGGTCAGGAAGGAGCTGAGGATGCCGCGGGTGCGGTCGAGCTGGTCGGCGTGCAGCGAGGCGGCGTCGACGGGCAGCCGCCAGAAGTTCTCGGCGTTCGAACCCCAGCGGGCCAGCGCGGGCAGGCTGTCGCCGTCGACGAATCCGCTGGTCATCCAGTGCTCGTGCTCGGGGTCGGCCCTCAGGCAGGCGCGGGCCGGGCAGCCGAGCTCCTCCCAGAACGGGTCCTGGGGGTCGTTGACCTGGTAGAGGCCGACCACCACGGTGGTCCGCTTGGCGCCCGAACCCTCGGTGCCGTTGTCGATGACGTCACCGAGCTTGATGTGGATGCTCTCGGCGGCCTTCTCGCTGATCACGATCGGCAGCGGACCGCCGGCGGCGCCGGGGGTCGGCCAGGTGCCGTCGGTGAGGGTGGCCCGGGCGGCCAGGTCGTGCAGGTAGAGCAGGCCGAGGGCCGGGTCGGTCCTCCTTTCCGCGAACCGGTCGTACTCCGGATTGCCCATGCCGCGGTCGCCCAGGGCGCGGGCGCCGTAGGCCTGGCCCGACTGGGTCAGCGTCAGCTGTCGACCGACCATCTCGGTGAGCTGCCGCTGCACCCGGTCGAGTTCGGCGGCCTTGTCGTCGTCCCGCGTCTTGGACGTGGTCTGCAGGCTGGTCTGGTTGAGGCCCTTGTGACCGACGAAGTCCTGGAGCGCCGTGTCCGCGCCCCGGTCCGCGATGCGGGGGAAGGCCGCCGCCAGGAAGACGGCGACGAACGCCAGGGCCGCCATGAGCAGCGCGGCCAGCGGGTTCGCCCGCAGCCTGGTGCGGACCCAGCGCGCGGGGCGGTGGGCGGTCCCGGGAGCGGTCCCGGTGGTGGGCGCGGTGGTGGGTACGGTGGTGCCGGTCCGGGGGGTCACCGCTCCTCCACGTGGCGCAGCCGGGTGGCCACGTCCCGACGGCGGCGTCCGATGGGGAAGGCCGACAGCAGCGGGGCGGCAGCCGCCAGCGGCGGTCGCCCGCGCGGTCGGCGCACGACGAAGCCGAGCATCAGGTTCTCCCCCCAGTCGTATCCCGGCCCACCCATTGATCCGATCCAGGCACAGATCGGCCGTGGACGGACACCCGCGGGCGCACCGGCGCAGTGATCACCGACATTCGGTCGCCGGATAGCGGACGATGCTGTCAGATTCGTTCCGGGAACGGAAGGGATTTGGGCGAATCAAGTAAGCAAGGGCAAATGCCATGCACACTTCACAATTCTGGTATTTGCTGCACTCCTTTGACCGGTGGAAATTCCTTTCCCGAATCTTCTGCTCGGGATCGTGAACCCGTGAGCCGCCGCATCCGTTGGCCCGGGCGACCATCGGCTCGGTGGTAGCCGTGGCCGCACCCGTTCCGGAGGAGGTTCGACAGCGATATTCTGTCGCGTTGTCCGAGGAATCCGGGGTTGTGGCCGGAAAGCGCGGCCATTCGAGATCACCGGCCTGGGCGGATTCCCGGTGTGCCGATCGCGGGAATGAGCCCAGGCGGTGGAGCGAAGAAGGGCTCGGACCAGGTCTCCTGACGCAGGAGTTCGAGCAGGGCCGTTTCCGCCGGGCCCGCAGCGTGGCGGACGACGGCGATGACGGGCTGGGAGACGGGCGGGGACACCGGGCGCGCGAGGTGCTCGTGGCCGTGGGGCACCGCGGAGGCCGGGACGAGTGTCACCCCCAGCCCGTGGGCGGCCCAGCGTACGGCCGTCGCCGTCTGGGACACCCGGGCGACCGTGGTCGGGGTCAGCCCGTTCTCGAGCAGCACGTCCAGCAGCACGCCGTCGAGCGCGCTGTCGCGGTCGAACCGCACCCACGGCTCCCCGTCCAGGTCGCGCAGCTCGACCCGGTCCGTGGCGAGCAGCCGGTGCCCGGCGCCCAGCACCACGACGAACTCCTCGTCGCCGAGGTGGTGGGCGTCGGCGGGGCTCCGCTCGCACACCGCCATCAGGGCGAGGTCCAGCGTGCCCCGGCGGCCCAGCCGCTCCATCTCGGCGGAGCTCGGCTCCTCGAAGACGGTGACCTCCAGCCGGGGGAAGCGGCGGCGCAGCGCGCCCAAGGCGCCCGGCAGTTGCCGGGTGCCGAAGCCCATCTGCACCGCGACCGTCAGCTCGCCCACCAGCTCGTCGGCGCCGGCCCGCGCCGTCGCCCTCGCCCGCCGCGCCGCGCTCACCGCGGCCTCCGCCTCCCGCAGGAACGCGCGGCCGACCACGGTGGGCACCAGCCCGGTCGGCGTGCGGGCGAACAGCTCCACACCGAGCTCCCGCTCCAGGGCGCGGATCTGCTGGGACACCGACGGCTGGGCGACGTGCAGCAGCTCCGCCGCGGCCGTCACCGAACCCTCCTCGGCAACGGCCAGGGCGTACTCGAACTGACGAAGACTCATCGACTCCCCTCCCCTCCCCACGTCGTCCTCGGGTGCACGAGGCGGCGCCTCGTCGCGTCCCAGGTGGACGGGTCCCAGGCTATGAGGTGGTCGACGAGACGCCGGTCGCCGGCCACCACCGGCGGACAGGGCCTATAAGACGAGGGGATCCGGATCCTTCGCCGCCGGATGCTCCTCCGAGGCCGTGGTGCTCAGCGCGCGGGCCTCGCGGTCGAGGGCCAGGTGGAGGCCGACGGCCAGCATGGGAATCGCGGCGAGCACGAACGCCCACTGTATGTCCCAGCCGACCAGCAGGCCCATGGCCGCGATGGAGAGCGGTTCCAGCGTGGCCCGGGGCAGTTCCATCACGCTGCTGACCCGGCCCAGCACGTCCGTCGGGGTCCTGGTCTGGATGAACGTCGGCAGCGCGACGTCGCTGGAGTACGCGACGCCGATCCCCAGCAGGGTGAGCACCACCGCCGCGCTCCACACGCTGGGAAGGAAGCCCAGCAGTACGAAGGCGGTCCCCTCGCAGAGCGTCATCCCGATGATGAGCAGTCCCCAGCGGCGCGGCAGCCCGGTGAAGACCGCGCCGATGGTGCCGATCAGCTGCCCCAGTCCCCAGGCGGACAGCAGGACGCCCAGTGCGAGCGAGCCCTGGGGGAAGGTCTTGGCCAGCGCGGGAAGCCCCACGCTGAAGAGGCCGCTGTAGCTGAGGGCCGCCGCGCCGATCAGCAGGAGGACGGTGCGGATCTCCCTGCTGCGTCCGGCGTAGCGGAGACCCTCGACGATCTCCCGCCGGATCGCCGTGAACGACTTGGCGCCCTCGTCGGCCTCGCCCGCCTGGTCGGAGGCCTGGTCGCCCGCCTGGTCGGACGGTTGTCTGCGGGGTGCGCCGAAGACCGTCAGGGCGGCGAAGAAGAAGGTGAAGGCATTGAGCAGGATGGTGGTCGACGTCCCCACCGCGGCCACGAGGGCGCCGCCCAGGATCGGCCCCAGCAGCCGGGCCCCCTGCTCCCCGAAGCCGACGAGCGCGTTGCCCCGGGCGAGGTGCTCGGGCGGCAGGAGGGAGGGGATGATGCTGCCGGCGGCCGGCCAGAAGAACGCTTCGGCGACGCCGGTGAGCGCGCCGAGGGCGTAGAGGTGCCACGTGCTCACGTGGTCCGTCAGGGCGACCAGCCCCAGCGTGGCGACGGCGAGCCCCCTGAGCGTGTGGGAGCAGAACATGACGGCGCGCGGGGAGAGCCGGTCGGTCACCGCGCCGCCCACCAGCATCAGCACGCCCCGGGGGACGGCCTGGACGAGCAGGATCGTGGCCAGCGTGGTCGTCGATCCGGTCTCGTTCAGGATCAGCCAGATGAAGGCGACCTCGAAGCTGTAGTCCCCCACCAGGGAGACGGTCTCGCCCAGCCACACCCGCCGGAAGGGCCGGTGTTTCAGCGGCTGTCGCACCTTGTCGAGCATCGACTACCTCTCTGCTGTTCCACTTTTCCACGATGAAGGACTGCGGGACACTGCGGGGCACCTGCTCTTCGACGCTCTCGGCGGGGCGTGCGCGGCCGGTCTGTGGTGGGGAACGTTCTCTTCACTGGGGTGCGAACTCCAGGTGGAATCTGTCATGGACGGACGTGATGAGCCGGAGCAGTTCGTCATGGGTGGCGACGGCGCCCCGGACGAACGCCAGGCGCTGTGCGGGGTGGCGCCAGTCGACGGGCTGCCCAGGGGCCGTCGCCACGTCGACCTCGCCGACGCCGGGGAGGGCCCGTACGGCGTCGGCGCCGTCGATCGCCCGGACGGTGCCGACCGTGCGCGGTGGCACGATGAAGTACTCGAAGGTCACCGCCGCCGGCCGGGGGGCCGTGACGGGCTCGACGCCGCGCTCCAGGGCCAACTCGAAGGCGAGGGCCAGAAGATCGATGCCCAGCGCCCGGTCCAGCAGGCCCACGGCGCGCCCGCCGACGCGTCCGTTGACCTCGATGACGCGGGGGCCGTCCGGGGTGAGCTTCACCTCCGTGTGGGTCACCCCGGTCGTCACGCCGAGGGCCCGGACCGCGGCCGCGGCGAGCTCGGCGACGTCCTTCTCCACGGCGGGCGTGAGGGTGGCGGGCAGGAACAGTCCGGTCTCCCGCAGCGGGTCCGCCAGGGCGAACTTGCCGGTGACGCAGAGGGTCGTGACCTCCGCGTGCTGCACGACGGCCTCGACGGAGACGTAGTCCCCCCAGCCCGGTCCGGCCACCGCGGGGTCCCCGGGCAGGTACTTCTCCACGACGAAGTCGCGCGGGCCGCCGCCCGGGCCCGCCGGCCCGTCACCGGGCCCGGGGGCGAGGCCGACGTCGGCCAGGGCGCGCCGCTGCTGCTCGGGGTCTGCCAGCCGTACGGTGTCCTGACTGCCCGCCCCGGTACGGGGTTTGAGCACCACGGGGTAGCCCAGGCGGGCCACGGCGGTGTCGACCTCGGCGGCGGAGCGCACCACGACGCTCGGGGTGTGGTCGACCCCCGCCGCCGCGAACGCCGCGCGCTGGTCGGCCTTGTCGGTGAGCAGCCGGACGGTGTCCGGCCGGTGGTAGGGCAGGCCGAGGGCCTGGGCCAGCCGCGCGGTGCCGGCGAGGCAGTACTCGCTGAAGGTGACGATGCCCGCGGGGCCGTGCTCGCGCAGCAGTTCGGCGGCGGGGGTGTCGTGTCCGCTGATCTCGCAGACCCGCGCCCGCCGGCGCATCCCCGCGAGCAGCGGCGCCACGCCCGGTACGGCCGGGTCGCAGACGAAGACCACGTCGCACAGGCCGCGGGCGGCGCCGAGGATCTCGGCCGGCCCCGCCGACCCCCTGCCGTAGACGACGGCGACCGTGGGAAGCGTGTCGGTCACGGGGACCCCGGGGAGCCGGCCGGGCCCGCGGGGGCCGGTGCGGCGGGGGCCGCCTCGCGCCGGGCGGACTTCGGGGTCATGTCGTCCCACTCCTCCTCGATCCTGCGCAGGCAGTCCTCGCGGGACGCCGGCTCGCCCACCGTCCGCCACCCCTGGGGGACGTCGTGGTAGGTGGGCCAGATCGAGTACTGCTCCTCGTGGTTGACGACGATGCGGTACTGGTCCTCGGTCACGGCGCGTCGTTCTCCTTTGCCTTCGGGGCGAGCTCGGGCAGGCCGTGACGTTCCACAGCGGTCACGTACAACTCGCGCAGGAGCGGGTCGCGTACGCGGCCCCGTTCGTAGTGGGCGCGGAAGTTCTGATCGTAAATCCTGAACCAGGCGCGGTGCTTGTACAAGAAGAGCACATCGTGGGGCGCCATCCGGCGGATCGCGAACAGGCCGACAGGGGCCACGGAGACGGGGAAGAGCGGGTTGCGCACGGCCCGTTCGTCGCAGTGCGGGTGGAACTGGCCGACCATCAGCCCGTGGGCGACCGCGTTGTTCTTCAGGTCTTCGTACGCCTCGTCGAGGACCCGCCAGCCCTCCGGCCCGGTGGCCGGCAGCACCACGATGCGGCAGTCGAGGGAGGCTCCGGTGTGCGTACGGCTGCGCTCCGTGCCGAGGGCGAACGTGGACATCTCCGCCTCCAGGGCCTCGCGCAGCTGCTGCTCGTCCTTCCCGGTGACGTCGTAGCGGAAGCTGAACTGGGCGTCCTTGCCGCTGAGGGCGGGTGGGATGAAGGGGCAGACCGGCCCGGTGCGGCCGATCTCGTCGTGGGGCCGGCTGATGTACTGGCGCAGCCAGGTGTGGACCTGGGCGAAGTCCCGGGCGTGCCGGGCGGGTGACTGGGGTTCGATCACCCGGATCCACAGGCCGTCCATTCTGGCCAGATCATTGTCCTGATCCTGCATCACCTGCGTCATGCGACGGTCTCCTGGGCTCGGTCGCCGGGGGGTGCCGGGGTGGCGCTCGGGGCGGTCAGCCGGCACAGATCGGCGTACGTGGGAGCGGCGTAGAGCTGGGCGAAGTCGAGGGTCGGTCCGAGCTGGGTGCGCACCTGTTCGACCAGGCGCATCAGCCCCAGGGAGGTGCCGCCGTCGGCGAAGAAGTCGGAGTCGGGCAGCGGGTGGTGCCCCGTCTGGGACTCCCAAGCCGCGGCGAGTGCGGGGTGGCCCTGGGCGGCGGTGTCGTGCGTCCGGGCGTCCGCGTCGTGCGTCCGAGGATTCGCGTCGTCCGCGTCGTCCGCGTCGTGCGTCCGGGCGTCCGCGAGACGGGCGAGGGCGGCGCGGTCCACCTTTCCGGTGGGCCCCAGCGGAAGGGCGTCGACCGCGATGATCCGCTCGGCCACCAGATGGCGCGGTGCCCGCTGCCACGCGCCCCGGCGCACCGCGTCGGTGTCGACGGACGCCGGCGTGAGGAAGGCGGTCAGGACGGCACCGTCGGGACCGGTACCGGCGATGACCACGGCGTCGTCGACGGCGGGGTCGGCGGCGAGGACCGCCGCCGCCTCCGCCGGATCGGTGCGGAAGCCCCTGACCTTCACCTCGTCGTCGGCGCGCCCGAGGAAGTCCAGGGCGCCGTCGGGGAGGTGCCGTACGCGGTCACCGGTGCGGTACATGCGGGCACCGGGCCGCGCGGAGAAGGGGTCGGGCACGAACCGCGCGGCGGTCGCGGCGGGGTCGTGCAGGTAGCCGCGGGCGAGCCGGGGGCCGCCGAGGTAGAGCTCGCCCACCGCGCCCGGGGCGACGGGCCGCAGCCGTTCGTCGAGGACGTGGCACGTCGTTCCCGCGACGGCGGTGCCGATCGGGAACGCGGCGGAGTGCTCGCGGTCCCACGCGGAGGCGTCCCCCAGGGTGCTGAAGGTGGTGTTCTCGGTCGGGCCGTAGCCGTTGACCAGCCGGGTGGCGGGGTGGGCGGCGGTGAAGGAGCGCGCGGTGCCGGCCGGGACGGTGTCACCGCCGGTGACGAGGGTGCGCAGGGTGCCCAGCGCCGGACCGTGGTGGGTGGCCATGAGGCGGAAGAGCGGGGCCGTCAGCCAGGCCGTGGTGATCTGCGGCCGGGCCAGCAGGGCGGCCAGTTCGTGGAGTGCGAGGGGGTGTCGGTCCGCGGCCGTGATCCGGGCCCCGGCCAGCAGCGGGGACCAGATCTCGAACGTGGACGCGTCGAAGGCGAGGGTGGAGTGCAGGAGCACGCCGTCGCCGGGGCCCAGCCGCAGGGACTCCGCCCCGAGCGCCAGCCCGGTGACCCCCCGGTGGGTGACGCCCACGGCCTTGGGGGCTCCCGTGGTGCCGGAGGTGAACATGACGTAGGCCAGGGCGTCGGGGCCGGCCGGTGAGGACGGCACCGCCGTGGTGGTCCGCTCCGCGAGGAGGGAGGCGATGTCGTGCACGGGGATGCCCAGGTCCGCCACGGTCGCGCTGTCGGCGCTGTCACCGCCGTCGCCGGCGTGCAGGGCCAGGGACGCCCGGGCCGTGCCGGCCATGAGCCGGACGCGGTCCGCCGGGTACCGGGGGTCCACCGGCACGTAGCAGCCGCCCGCGATCAGGACGGCCAGCATGGCGAGGACGGTCCGGCGGTCGCCGTGCCCGACGATCAGCACGGCGGTACCGGAGTCGACGCCCTTCGCCCGCAGCGACGCCGCCGCGGTGCGCGCCCGCGTCAGGAGCTCCCCGTAGCGGATCTCGCCGTACCGGTCGGCCAACGCCACGCGCTCGGGGAACGCCTCGGCGACGGCGGTGAAGCACTGCTCGATCCGGGCGTGCGGCGCGGTCGTCATCGTGCCCCCGAGGGGTGCTTGCGGGTGTCGCTGAGCCCGATGGTTGCGGTGCCCGTGCCCGTGCCCGTGCCGGTGCCGGTGCCGGTGCCGGTGTCGGGGTGCGGGGTGAACACGGCGCGCGGGCTGGGGTCCGGCGTCAGGGCGATGGCCGGTCGGAGCCCGGTCGCGGCCCGGTCGCCCAGCAGGGTGAACCGGCCGTGCGCGAGGATCGTCGCCGTGGCGAGCTGCGCCTCCAGCAGCGAGAACTGCCGCCCCAGGCACTGGTGGGGGCCCGCCCCGAAGGGGAAGTACTGCTGGACGGGCGGGCGCCGGCCCAGGAAGCGATCCGGGCGGAACTCCTCGGGTGCCTCCCACAGGGCCGGGGCGCGGTGGATGGCGTAGGTGCTGGCCAGGACGAGGTCGCCGGGCTCCAGCCGTACGCCGGCCGCTTCGACGGGGGTGTCGATGCGGCGGAAGAGCGCCCACGCGGGCGGGTGCAGCCGCAGGGATTCCTCGACCACCGCCAGGGTGTACGGCAAGGTCCCCTGGGGGATCGACGGCGCGGCGCGCAGGGCGCCGAGGTCGGTGGAGCGGACCTCGTCGAGGGTGCGGGCCAGGGCCCGGGGCGAGCCGGCCAGGTTGTGGAAGGTCCAGGTGAGCAGGGTGCCCATGGTCTCCACGCCGGCCACGAAGATCGACATCAGTTCCTCGCGCAGCACGTCCTCGGGACGGTCGCCGAGCGTGTCCCCCCGCTGGCGCAGGGCGGCGACGAGCGACGGCAGAACCCCGTCGGCCGTGGCCGCCGCGGGTACTTGGGCCGCCCGGTGCGCGATGAACTCCTCCAGCACCGCCCTGTCCCGCGCGAACGCCTCGCCGTCCGCGTCGGTGACGGTCTGCGGGGCGAACAGCCGCCGGTCCAGGTAGTGGACGGCCGTGTCCACCGTCGAGGCCAGGGACGCCAGTTCGGCGCCGGTCAGCTCCGGGTCCACGAGCCGGAGGATGATCTCGATGCTCAGCTGCTGGAGGGTGTGTCCGAGGTCGAACTCGCGGCCCGCCGCGGGCAGCAGCCGACGGCGCACGAAGTCCTCCGCGCTCTCCAGCACCAGGGTGTGCAACTCCGCCACGGCCCGGGCCGAGAACATCGGGCGCAGCAGGGCGCGGCGATGGCGCCACTGCTCCCCGGAGGCGACCACGAACAGTCCGCTGCCCACCAGTTCGCGCAGCAGCCCGCGGTGGTTGCGGGTGCCGTGGGCGAGGGCCGCGGCGGCGACGGCGGGCTCCGCCGCGACGATCAGCCGCGTGCCGTCGTCCAGCGGGACGGCGCTGACCGTCCCCTCGTCGCGCAGCCGCGTCATCAGCCCCAGGGGGTCGCTGCCGAGCTCCTGGTCGAACTCCTCGTAGCCGACCGAACTCACGGTGATGCTCGCCATGGCTAGCCCCGCCCCTCGGCGGACTTCTCCGCGTCCTCCGCGAGCGTGATGATCTGCTGGGAGTGGTCGTTCATCGTCCAGCCCTCGGCGGTGCGCACCGAGGTGCGCTGCTGCTCCGTGTAGCCCCTGCCCCGGTCGTGGAAGTGCCAGGCGAACGGCGGGCGGAGCAGCCGGCGTTCGACCGGGGTCCACTCCTCGCCCGGGAGGTCCTCGGGCACGGGCGCGGGAGCGGTGTGCTGCACCATGCCCGCGGTGTAGCGGCAGAAGACGACCCGGCGTTCGAAGTCGGCGGCCCAGGGCCAGCTGCCGTGGGTGGCGGTGTCCGCGAAGAGGACCACCGAGCCGGCCCTGACCGGGACGCGGGAGACCCAGTCGCCGACCTTCTGCCAGGTCTGGAAGTCCTCCGGGATCTCGAAGGCCGACTTGTGGCTGCCGGGGACCACCGCGAAGCCGCCCTGGTCGGCGAGGGCGTCGGTGAGGCAGAACGCGACGATCAGGTGTCCGCCGTAGATCCGGCCGTCGCGGACCTGGTAGGTCAGCGGGGGGTACTCCCACGGGGTGTTCCCGTTGTGCAGGATCAGCGCTCCGGCGCCCTTGCGGGCGTAGAGCACCTGCCCCTCGTCGTAGCGCAGGTCGGGGCCGAGCACCTCCTCCAGGTGCGGCAGCACCTTCTCGTGGCTGATCAGGTCGCGCACCGGGCGCGGGGTGGTGTGGAGGGGGCCGGCGTTGGCGATGAACGGGTTGTACCGCTTGAGCAGCGGGTAGTCGAGCTTGTTCTCGCCGTCCCACAGGCCGTGGCCGTCGAGGGCGGCGTTGACGGAGGCGAGTTCCTGCGCGGAGAGGATGTCCTCCAGGACCAGGTAGCCGCGCAGGTCGAACAGGTACTTCTGCTCTTCGTCCATGACTTTTCCCCTTGTGTCGGATGCGTCGGATATGTCGGAGAGCGGGCGGTTGGGACGCGGGCGCGACGGGCGCACCGCGCGGGGGGTACGGCCGGGGCGGGTAGGGCTGGGGCGGGTGCGGCTGGGGGGCCGGGCCTCAGCCCTGGTCGGGTTCGAGCTCCGCCAGGGCCCGGGCGAGGTGCTCGCGCAGCTCGGCCTGCGGGAAGAGGCCGACGGCTCCGGTCAGGAGCACCGAACACCCTCCCGAGCGGGCCGGTTGCACGTGGAGGACGAGGTCGAGGTCCGCCCAGTGCTCGGGCACGGTGTCGTGGGGCGGGTCGTCCGGCACCACGGCCGGGTTCTCCTCCTGCCCGTGGACGACCAGCCCGGCCGCGCAGACCGGCGGCCGGAGCGCGGGGTCGACCGGATCGGCGAGCTCGGCGATGTGCAGCAGCGGCAGGTCGGCGTGGTCCAGGGCCGACAGCAGCGCCCGGTGGGCGTGGCCGGCCCCGGTGGCGCCGAGCACCACCGGCAGCAGGTCGACGGCGCGGCCGACGAGCGTTTCCTCGGTGGCCGCCGAGCGGTGGGAGACCGGCATGCCGATCACCGTGGACGTGCCGCCCGACATCCGGGAGACGATCCGGCCGAGCAGGTCGAGGAAGGCGGCCGTGGTGGTCGTGCCCGCCGTCCGGCCCGCCCGCTGGAGGCGCGCGTACGCGTCGGCGGGGAGGACCTTCCGCACCCCGTGGTTGCGGAAGGTCCTCGGGCCGGTGCGGCGCTCGGCGAACGGGTCCGGGGGGACCGGGCCCAGGCTGGTGCGCCAGTACTGTTCCAGTTCGGCGCGCCGGGCCGTGCGGCGGGAGGCCCTGGCGCGGGCGTAGTCGCTGTAGCGCGGGGCCGGCCGGGGCAGGTCGCGTCCGGCGAGCAGGTTGAGGAGCTCGTCGGCGAGGATGCCCACGGAGGCGCCGTCGCCCCGGTGGCGGGCCAGCCTCAGCAGCAGGTGCCGGACGGTGCCGTCCTCTCCGGTCAGCAGGACGACCTCCAGCCCCGGTGATCCTGCGGGCAGTGGCCGCTCGATCAGTGCGGTGTCCCAGTGGACCTGGGCGGGCTGGTCCGGCAGTGGGGCCACGGGGCAGGGCTGCCACGCGTCGTGCTGTCCCGATCCGGCGGCCCCCGGTGTCGCCTCCGTCGTCCCGGGCACGGCCTGCGGGGCCGCCGGCCGCAGGGCCTCGTGCCGGGCGACCAGTGCGCGGACCGCCCGCTCCACGTCCCGCGGATCCACGGGGGCGTCGAGCCCGAGCAGCAGCGGAATCGGGGGAGCGGGGTGTCCGAGGGCCCGCTCCTGCTGGGCCACCAGGAGCTGTTCGGGTGTCTGGGAAGCGCCGGCTCCGGCGTCGGCGGGAGGCGGCGGTGCTGCTGCTGCTGCGAGCAACGTCCTGACCTCGGTGGCGAGTTCGGCGGCCAGCGGATGCGTCAGGACGGTGCGCACGGGGACCTCCGCCCCGAGGCGGCGGCTCAGCGCGGAGGCGATCCGGGCCGCCCCCAGCGACGCCCCGCCGAGGTCGTAGAGATGGTCGTCCAGGGTGGCCGACGGCCGGTCGAGCGCCGCCGCGAACGCCTCCACCACGGCGGCGGCCACCCGGTCGTGGGCGGCGGCGGGGCCCGCCGCCGTGCGCGCGGAGCGCACCATCGCCAGCAGCGCGCGGCGGTCCGCCTTGCCATTGGCGGTCACCGGCAGCCGAGGGAGCACCCGGATCTCGCCGGGCACCATGTACGGCGGGAGGGTACGGGCCAGATGGGCGCGCACCGCCGCCGGGTCCGGGGCGGGCTCGCCGGTGACGAAGCCCACCAGGCGGCTGACGCGTTCCCCGACGACGACGGTGGCCGCCTCCCGCACCCCCGGCGCGTCCACGACGTGCCGGTCGACCTCCTCCAGCTCCACCCGGTGGCCGCGCACCTTGACCTGGTTGTCGCTGCGGCCGACGAATTGCACGCTCCCGTCGGCGTTCCACCGCACCCGGTCCCCGGTGCGGTACATCCGCGAGCCCGGGGGACCGGCCGGGTCGGGCAGGAACCGGGCCGCCGTCTCGGCCGGACGGCCCCGGTAGCCGCGCGCCACCCCGGTGCCGCCGATGTACAGCTCGCCGGTGACCCCGATGGGCACCGGACGCAGCGCGCCGTCGAGGATGTGCAGGCGCACGCCGGAGATGGGGTGGCCGACGGGGGCGGTGCCGCCCTCGGCCCCCGCCGCGCACCGGTACGACGTGGCGTCGATGCAGGTCTCGGACGGCCCGTACTGGTTGCGCAGTTCACCGCGGCCGACGCGCAGGTAGCGGTCGGCCTGCGCCGAGGGCAGCGCCTCCCCGCCGCAGAAGACGACCCGGGCCGGCAGCCGGCGCAGGTCCTCGTCGTCCAGGGCCGCGAGCAGGGACGGGACGACGTCGACCACGGTCGCGGAGTGCTCCAGGGCGGCCTCCACCAGGGCGGCCGGATGCGCCCCGAGGTCGACGCCGGGGAAGACCACGCCGGCCCCGGCGACCAGCGGTCCGAAGCACTGCCACAGCGACGGGTCGAAGACCAGGGGAATGGTCTGGAGCACCCGGTCGGGGGCGGCGAGGCCGATCGCCTCGCGGCGCCAGGCGAGCTCGTTGGCCAGCGCCCCCAGCGGCACCGGGACGCACTTGGGCGTACCGGTCGTGCCGGAGGTGAACACCGCGTAGGCCAGGTCCTGCGGGCCCGTGCGGGCCACGGGCGGCACCGCCGCCCCGGTGGCCGGGAGCTCGCGCGCGCCCCCTCGGGGGAGCCGGATCGTCCGGAGTGCCCTCCCCGGCGCGCCGCCGTCGGCACGGTCTTCGTCGGCATGGTCCCCGTCGGCATCGTGCCCGGGGGCGTCGGCCGTGCGGACGAGGAAGTCCGCCCGGGCGCTGCGCAGCAGGGCGCGGCGGCGTTCCACGGGGTCGTCGGGGCGCAGCGCGATGATCCAGCCGCCGAGCCGCCAGACCGCCAGGGCCAGCGCCGGGTAGTCGGCGCCCGCCGGTACGTCCAGGGCCACCGCCGAGCCGGGGCCGACCCCGGCCAGGGCGAGGTGGGCCGCCGCGCGCTCGGTGCGCTCGTGCAGCGCCCGGTAGGTGAGGTGACCGCCGGCGGCGTCCCAGACGGCGAAGGCCTCGGGGGTGCGCCGCGCCCAGTCCGCGAAGGCGTCGTAGGGCAGGCGGGCCCCGGCCGCGGGCGGCGCCGTGGAGGCGGCCGCGATGGTCTCGCGCTCGGCCGGGTCGCGTGTGTCCAGCGCGGCCAGCGGCGCGTCGGGGGCGGCGAGCACGGAGGCGAGGCAGCGTCGGTAGGCCCGTCCGAGCCGGGCGAGGGCCGCGTCGGTGTAGTGCTGCGGGGAGCCGGTCAGCCGGACGGCGGCGGTGTCGGCGTGTTCCGTGAGCTGCACGGTCAGCGCGCCCTGGTCGCCCTGGACGCGCACCGGCAGGGGGGTGACCGTGAGGGGGCCGGCCGGGCGCGGCCGGTTGTCCTCGTGGGTCAGGACGAAGGCGGCGGCGGGTACGGGCACGGCGATGTCGTCGGAGGTCAGGGGGAGGGTCGGGTGTCGGGAACCGGTCAGGAGCTGCTCGCCGGTCCGCCGGGCCAGCGCGGCGAAGCCCAGCGCGGGGGGCAGGGACAGGGCGAGGGGCATAGCGGAGACGAAGGCGCCCACGGTGAGGTCGTAGCGCTCCGCCGCCCGGTTGGCGGTGGGAACGCTCACGGAGGCCGTCCGGGCGCCGGTGACCGCGCTCCAGGTGGCCGCGAACGCGGCGAGCCACACCGCGTGCGCCGTGCAGGCGTACCGCCGGGCGAACGCGTGGACCTGCCGGGTGAGGTCCGGGGGCAGCGCCAGCTCGGCGTGCGGCATCCGGGCGGTCTGCTGCGAGGCGGTCTGCTCCGAGGCGGTCGGGTCGACGGCGAAGGGGAGTTCGGCCCCGTCGTCGGCGCTGCCGCCGGAGCGGGCCCAGTGGGCGGCGTGGGCGGCCAGCGCGGCCCGCCCGTCCGGCGACTGCTCCCAGTGGACGTAGTCGAGGTGCTGGGCGGCCGGCGCGGGACGGGCGGAACCGGGGCCGCCCCCGGCGGCGTACGCGTCCAGCAGGTCGTCGATCAGCACCCCCAACGACCATCCGTCGCAGACGGCGTGGTGGAAGGTCAGGAGGAGGGTGTGCTGCTGCGGCCCCTGGGCCAGCAGGACGGCACGGACGTACGGGGGCCGGTCCAGGCGGAACGGGCGCGCCGCCTCGGCGTCGAGGGCCCGGTCCCGCTCCGGCGTTCCCGGGGGCACCGGCCGCACCTCCAGCGGGATGCGGGCGGGCAGGTCGAAGCGCTGCCGGGGCACCCCGTTCTCCTGGCCGAAACGGGTGCGCAGGGCCAGATGGCGCCCGGCGAGGGCGTCCAGGCACGCGCGGAGCCGGTCGATGTCGAGCGGGCCCGCGAGCTGGAGGGCCAGGGGCACGGTGTAGGCCGCCGACGCGGCGGGGGACGCCTGCTCGGCGAGCCACATCCGGTACTGGGTGACGGAGAGGGGGTGGCTGCCGGCCGCGGCCTCCGGGCGGGGCGGGAGCGCCGGTTCCGAATCCGCCGATGACGGTGCGGCAGCCGCCGGAGACGCGGCCGCGGGGCTGCGCCCCTGGAGCCGGGCGGCCAGTTCGGCGCGCTGCCCGGGGGTGAGCCGGTCGAGGGGTGAGGCGGTCATCCGAGCTCCTCCCCGGCCTCGTCGAGGATCTGCTGGGCGATCAACCGCTCCACCAGCGCGTACTGGAGCCCGATGGACCGGGCCCGCAGCAGCTCGCCGACGGGGACGTCGACGCCGAACCGGCGGCTCATCCCGCGCGCCAGCCGGGCCACGGTGAGCGAGTCACCGCCCAGCTGGAAGAAGTCGGCCGTGTCGGGCACGTCGGTCACCCCCAGCTGTTCGGCCCACAGGGCGCGGAGGATCGCGACGGGGGTGTCCGCGACGGGATCGGCCGCGTCGGTGACGGGTGGTCCGGGCGGTGGTCCTGGCGGTGCTCCGGGCGCCGGGGCGGCCGGCACCGGGTGGCGCGGGCCGTGGAACGGATAGGTCGGCAGGGGGACGGAGCGCCCCGGGGCCTGGAGCGGGGAGAGGTCCAGGGGGAGGCCGGAGCACCACAGCCGGCCGATCGCCGCCAGCACCGGGCGGGCGGTGGCAGCGGCCGGGGCGTGCGACGGCGCGGCGGGGGCCGGCGGCGAGGAGCCCAGCAGCGGGATCGCGGGCAGCCCGGCGGCTTCCGCGAAGCCGCTCAGCACCCGGCCGGGCCCGACCTCGACCGCGACGGCGTCGGGGAACTTCGCCCGGGCCGTCGCCAGCGCGTCCGCGAAGCGCACCGGCCGGCGGGCGGCCCGGGCGAAGTGGCCGGGGTCGGTGAGCGAGCCCTCGGGCAGCAGCTGCCCCTCCGTGTTCTCGATCCACGCCAGGGCGGCGGGGCGCACCTCATCGGCCGCCGGTGTGCCCCGCAGCGCGTCGGCCGCCGGTTCGATCAGCGGGGAGTGGAAGGCACGGGACGACCGCAGCACCTTGGCCGCGTACCGGCCGCCGATCCGCTCCCGGAAGGCCGCCACCGCCCCGGGGGACCCGGCGAGCACGGTGCTGGTGGCGGCGTTGACCGCCGCGATGCTCAGCTCGGCACCGGTCTCGGCCAGCAGGGCCCGGGCCTCGGCCTCGCCGCAGGCCAGCGAGACCATCGCGCCCGGGGCGCAGTCCTGCATCAGCAGGGCCCGGCGTGCCACGAGAGGGGCCGCGGCGTCGAGGGCGAGCGCGCCGGCCAGGGTCGCCGCCGTGATCTCCCCCAGGCTGTGCCCGAGCAGCGCGCAGGGGACCAGGCCCAGGGCGAGCAGAGCCGTCCCGGCGGCGTACTCGACGGCGAAGAGCGCGGGCTGGGCGAGCGCCGTCCGGGCGAGGCGTTCGGCGGGGAAGGCGGCGTCGTGCAGCGCCTCGTCCACCTCGCGGGCGAGCCCGGGGGAGAAGGCGGCCAGGCAGGCGTCCAGCGCGTCGGCGAACGGGGGCAGGGCGGCGGCGAAGGGCGCCGCCATGCCGGGGAACTGCGTCCCCTGCCCCGGGAAGAGCAGCAGCGCCGGGGCGGGGTGCGCCGCGGGCTCCGGTGTCGCCTCGGCCGGGGCCCGCAGCGCCGCCACGACCTCGGCCACGCTCGCGCCCACCGCCGAGGAGCGGTAGGGGAGTTCCGCCCGCCGGGTGAGGGTCCGGCCGACGTCCTCCAGCGAGGGGGCGGCTTCGGCGTCCTCCAGGTGCGCGGCGAGCCGCTCCCGCATGCGGGTGAGGGCCCGCGGGTCCTTCGCGGAGAGCACCACCAGCCGTTCCCGCCCGGACGGCGGGGCGGGCGGCGCGGCGGCCGGCTCCGGAGGCTGCTCCACCACCATGTGCACGTTGGTCCCGCCCACGCCGAACGAGCTCACCGCGGCCCGGCGCGGCTGCGGGCCCCGCCACGGCCCGGCCTCGGTGGGCAGGGACAGCGGCGAGTCCTCCCGCTCCAGCAGCGAATTGGCCCGGCTCAGCCCGGGAATCGCGGGCACGTACCCGTGCCGGAGCACCAGCAGCGCCTTCACCAGCCCGGCGAGTCCGGCGGCGGCGTCGAGGTGGCCGATGGTCGCCTTGAGCGCGCCGACCGGGATGCTGCCGGGAGCGGCACCCAGCGATCGGTACACCGAGGAGGCGGCGGACCACTCGATGGGGTCGCCGACGCGGGTGCCGGTGCCGTGGCTCTCCAGGTAGCCGACGGACGCGGCGTCGACGTCGGCGGCGGCGAGCGCGGCGCGGATCGCCTGCTCCTGGCCCGCCGCCGACGGCGCGAGGAAGCCCGCCTTGGCGGTGCCGTCGTTGTTGACGGCGGAGCCCAGCAGCACTCCGTGCAGGGGGAGCGGGCCGTCCGCCACGTCCTCGTAGCGGCGCAGCACGACGCCCAGCGCCCCCGAGCCGCCGAGGGTGCCGTCCGCCGAGGCGTCGAAGGGGCGGCAGTGCCCGCTGAGCGACATCACTCCGCCGGCCATGGGCAGGTGCCCCGCCTGGGGGGCGTTGGCCGACGCGGCGAGCACCAGGGCCTGGTCGCACTCCCCGTTGTTCAGCGCCTGGACGGCCAGGTGGGCCGCGACGAGCGAGGAGGAGCAGGCCGTGAGGACGGTGAGCGCGGGCCCGGTCAGCCCCAGTTTGTAGGCGATGCGCGTCGCGAGGAAATCGCGTTCGTTGACGAGGAGCGCCTCCTCGAACTCCGGGGGCGCCAGCGAGCCGGAGGCCAGGAGCGCCCGCAGGTGACCGCTGCCGCTGGCGGCCGCGTACACCGCCGTCCGCAGACCGTCGCCGGCCGTGACGCTGTGGCCGGCGTCCTCCAGGGCGGCCCAGGCGCACTCCAGCAGCAGGCGGTGCTGCGGGTCCGTCAGCCCGGCCTCGCGGGGGCTGACGCCGAAGAACGCGTGGTCGAAGCGGTCGGGATCGTCGAGCGACCCGTGGACGGGGACGTAGGCCGGATCGTCGGCGAGGGACGCGGGGACGCCGCGGGCCGACAGCTCCTCCCGGCTCAGGCGCCGGGTCAGCACCCGCCCGTCGCGCAGGGCCTGCCACAGCTGTGCCACATCGGCCGCTCCGGGGAAGCGCCCCGTCATGCCGGTGACGGCGATGTCGAGGGAACGGTCGCGGTTCATCGGTCGGCCTCCTGGGCACGGCGGTCGCGGAGCGTACGGGCCGCGTCGCCGCGTCGGCGACGGGACGACCCGGCTGAGGGCGTTGGTTCCGTCCCGGGGGCGGGCGGCGGGTCCGTTTTCGCGCGGGCCAGTCGGGCCGCGAGGTCGGCGACGGTGCTGTGGCGGAAGAGGTCGAGGATCGGCAGCCGGACGCCGGTGTGCCGGTGCAGCGCCTCCTGGAGCGCCGGCACCAGCAGCGAATGCCCCCCGAGGTCGAAGAAGTTGACGTCGCCGGGAACCTCGACGACGCCCAGGACCTCCCGCCACGCCGCGGTGACCGCCGCGTGCCCGGGCGACACGTCCCCGGCGGGCCGGGCGAGCGCCGAGGCCCGGCGCCGGGCCGCCTCCTGCTCCAGGGCCCGCCGGTCGACCTTGCCGTTGGGGGTGACGGGCAGCCGCTCCAGCGCGTGGACCACGGCGGGGACCATGAACTCCGGTAGGAGCTCGGCGACTTCGCGCCGGATAGCCTCCGGCCGCCCGCCGCCGGTGACGAAGCCGACGAGGCGCGCGCCGCCGTCGGCGACCACGGCCGCCTCCCGGACGCCCTCGGCGCCGCGCAGCGCCGCCTCCACCTCGGCGGGCTGCACCCGGTGGCCACGGACCTTGATCTGGTGGTCCAGCCGGCCGACGAAGGCGAGCGCCTCCGGCCCCTGCCACCGCACCCGGTCGCCCGTGCGGTACATCCGGGCCCCCGGCTCGCCGCTGAACGGGTCGGGCAGGAAGGCGCCGGCCGTCTCGGCGGGCCGGCCGACGTACCCCCGGCCCACCCCCGCGCCGCCGACGTACAGTTCGCCGTCGACCCCCGGGGGGACGGGGCGCAGGGCGTGGTCCAGGACGTAGAGGCGGTACCCCGGCACCGGGCCGCCGATGTCCACGGCCTCCGGCCCGTGGTAACGGCGGTAGCTCGCCCAGACGGTGGCCTCGGTGGGCCCGTACTCGTTGACCAGCGCCACCCCGGGCAGGACGGCGAAGTGGCGCCGCAGCAGCTCGTCCGGGAGCGGCTCCCCGGCCGTGACGACCTCGCGCAGGCTTCGCACCGCGTCGGGGCCGGCCCGGTCGGCGGCGGTGAGCAGCAGGGCGTGGAGCGAGGGCACGCACAGCAGCCGGGTGACCTGGTGCCGGGCGATCAGGGTGACCAGGGCCTCGGGGTCGCGGACCTCGTCGTCGCTCGCGACGACCAGGCGGCCACCGGCCGACAGCGTTCCCCAGATCCCGGCCGCGGCCGAGTCGAACGCCGCGGGCGAGAGCAGCAGGAAGACCGGCCGCCCCGGATAGACGGTGCGGCGGGCGGCCGTGGAGGCGGCCAGCGTGCCGTGCTCGATCACCACGCCCTTGGGCCGCCCGGTCGTCCCGGAGGTGTAGATGACGTACGCGGGATCGTGCGGTCCGGGCGGGAGGGGGACGGCGGGCTCGGCACTCCGGTCGGCCGCCGGCCCGGCCGTCGGCGCGGCACTCCGGTCGGCCCCCGGCTCGGGCGTCGGGCGCAGGGGGACCACGGGGACCAGCGGGACCAGCGGCAGCCCGAAGGACGCCGCCCGCCCGGCCATGGCCGCGTCGGCGACGACGGCGCAGGCCCCGCAGTCGGCCAGGCACGCCGTCATGCGGGAGTCGGGGTGCCGGGGATCGAGCGGGACGTACGCGGCACCGGCGAAGTGCACACCGAGCAGCGCGGTCATCTGGCCCGCGGACCGCTCGGTCAGCACCGCCACCCGGGCGCCCCGGCCCGCGCCCCGGGCCGTCAGCCGGGCGGCGAGGTCCAGGGCGTCGGCCCGCAGCCGCCCGTACGTGAGCTGCTCGCCCCCGGCGACCACGGCGGTCCGCTCCGGTGCCTCCCGGGCGATCCGGGCGATGAGCTCGCTCACCGGGACCACCGGCGCGAACGGCTCCGGGCCCCGCCCCCACTCCAGGGGGAGGCGCCCCGGGTCCAGCGCCACGGGGAGCGCGGCCGGTGCGGAGGGCTCGGCCGCCAGCGCGAGCAGCGCCCCGCGGATCCGCTCGGCCAGCTGCCAGGCCTGGTCCGTCGTCCACCGGTCGGTGCGGTGGAGCACGTCCAGCCGGGCGCCGTCAGCGGTCTCCCGGAGCAGGATCTCGACGTCGTACTTCGCGATGGCCGCCGGGATCTCCACCGGGCGGGCGCGGACGCCGGGCGGCGCGGCCGTCGCCGTGGCCGGCTGCTCATGGTCGACCAGCACCTGGAACAGGGGGGCCTGCCCCGGACCGGCCCGCAGACCGAGCTCCCTGACGAGTTCGTCGAAGGGGTGCGCGCGGTGTGCGTGCGCCCGCAGGAGGGCCGCGTGCGCCTGGGCGACCGCCTCGCCGGCGGTGCCGCCGGGGCGGGGGCGCAGCCGTACCGGGACGGGGTTGACGAAGAGGCCGACGGCCTCGCTGAAGCCGGGCGGTCGGACGTCCATGGTGGTACCGACCAGGACGTCGCCCGCCGCGCCGTAGCGGTCGGCCGTCACCGCGAACGCCGACAGGACGAGGACGAGGGCAGTGGTGCGATGGGTACGCGCCGCCTCGGCCACGCGCTGCCACTGCGCCGCGTCCAGCGGGACGCCGACCGTCGCCGCGGTGCGCCGGTGCGGGCCCGGCCGGGGCCCGCCGAGGGCGACCGGCGAGTGGGCGGAGACGCCGGCGAGCTCCTCGGCCCAGAACCGGCGCAGCCGTTCGGCCTCGGCGGGCGACGGCCCGGGGACGGCGCCCGCCGGGGCGGGCGGGAGCGCCGGGCCGCCGGCCAGCCGGCTCAGCAGCTGCTCGGTGATCAGCTCCGTGGAGCGGCGGTCGAGCACGAGGTGGTGGCCGACGAAGACCAGCACGTGGTCCCCGGGGCCGGTCCTGAGCACCCGCAGCTCGACCAAGGGCTCCTCGAACAGGTCGAAGGGCCGGTGGGCCACGCGCCGCAGGTGCTCCGCCAGGGCGTGCCCGGGCACGTCCCGCACGCTCACGGTGAACGCCGTGAGGGGCCACTGCCCGCGCCCGGGGGCCACGTCGTCGTCGATGACCCGCAGCCGAGTCTCGGGGTGGGCGGTGAGCACGTCGTGCCAGGCCGCCTCCAGGCGCCCGGGATCCAGCGGACCGCTCAGCCGCAGCGCCCAGTACACGGTGAACTCATGGCTGTCCGGCTCCGCCCGGTGCAGCAGCCACAGCCGCCGCTGGGCGGCCGACAGGCCGGCGGGCGCAGCCGTGGACGGGCCCTCGCCGCCGGCGGGCGCGGCCCGCGCGATCAGGTGCCGCAACCCTTCCGGTGTCGGGTCGCCGAAGAACGAGGCGAGGTCGACGCGCACCCCGCACTCCTGGTTGACCTCGGCGACGAGCCGGGCCGCGTCCAGTGAACTCCCGCCGCAGGAGAAGAAGTTGTCCCCGTTCGAGGCGGGCGGGCGGCCGAGCGTCAGCGCCCAGAGCCGGACGGCGGGGTCCGCGCCGCCGTCCGGCGGCTGCACGGGCACGGGCACGGGCAGGGCACGCTCGTCGACCTTTCCGCTGAGCGTGAGCGGGAACGCGTCGACGACCTCGATGTGCGCGGGCACCGCGGCGGGCGCCAGCCGCCGGGCCGCGAGGCTGCGCAGCTCCCCCGGCACCGGAACCGGCCCGGGGCGGCGGGGGGTGACCCAGGCGAGGAGCCCCGCCGTCCCGATCGGACCCTGGCGTGCCACGTGGGCGTCCTGGACGCCCGGCGTGCCGCGCAGCACCTCCTCCACCTCGTACGGGTCGACCCGCTGGCCGCGCACCTTCAGCTGGTGGTCGGTCCGGCCGTGGTAGATCAGGTGTCCGTCGGCACCGAGGGTGACGCGGTCCCCCGTGCGGTACATCCGGGCGCCGGGTGCCGGGGCGAAGGGGTCCGGGAGGTAGCGCTCGGCCGTGAGCGCGGGGGCGTTGAGGTAGCCGCGGGTGACCAGCGGCCCCGCGAGGTACAGCTCGCCGCGGGAACCGACCGGCACGGGGCGGAGGTCGGGGCCCAGGACGTAGGCCGAGGTGCCGTCGAGGGGCCGGCCGATGCTGGGGGTCCCGTACTCGTCGAAACCGCACCACGTGGTCTGGATCGTGACCTCGGTCGGACCGTAGCCGTTGGATCCCCTGACACCCAGCTCGCGCAGCCTGCGCCAGGTCGTGGCGTCGACCGCCTCGCCCCCGAAGTCCAGCTCCAGGCCCGTGCGTTGGAACATCTCCTCCACGCCGAAGGGGCGCATGGCGGCGAACATCGACGGCGAGGTGCTGAGCAGGCGCACGTCGTTGCGCTCGACCCACTGCACCAGCGCCTGCGGATCGCGGTACGTGGCCTGGTCGGCCACCACCAGGCAGCTGCCCCGGAAGAGGTAGAGGAGCTGCTGGAAGAAGACGTCGAAGGAGACGGCGGCGGTGACGCCGACCCGGGCGGCCCCGGCTCCCGCCGGCTGCGCGTCGACGAGGACGGCGAGACCTCGGTGCTCGACCATGACGCCCTTGGGGCGGCCGGTGGTGCCCGAGGTGTGCAGGACGTACGCCAGATCGTGGGGGCGGGCGTCTTCGGCGTGCGCGTTCTCGGCGTCCGGGGCCTCGGTGTGCGCGTTCTCCGCGTCCGGGGCCCCGGCGTGCGCGTCCTCGTCGACGATCGTGAGCGAGGCGTCGAGCCGGTGGCGTGACGCGGGGTCGCACAGCACGAGACGGGTGCCGGTGTCCGCCACGACGTAGGCGAGACGGGAGTCGGGCTGGGAGGGGTCGAGGGCGACGACGTGGGCCCGCACCCGCCACGCCGCCAGCACGGAGGCGACCAGGGCGACGCCCCGCTCGCGCAGGACGCCCACCGCGGTGCCCGGGCCCGCGCCGTGGCGGCGCAGGGCGGCGGCGAGCCGGGCGACCTCGCGGTCCAGGCCGGCGAAGGTGAGGAGGTCGTCGCCGCACCGCACCGCCGGCCGCCGGGGCTGTGTGCGCACCCAGGCGTCGAACCGGTCCATGAGGGGCTGTGCGTGCGCCGACGGATCGGCCGGCCCGACGATCAGGGACGGCGTCGCCGCGCTCGTCGAGCGGGGCAGCGGTGCCCCCGGGTTGCGGGCGAGGGCGAGCAGGACCCGGCGGTAGACGGCGAGCAGTTCGGCGGCGGCCGCGTGGGTCGTGCCGCCGCGCACCCGGCGCGTCACCGTCACCGAGGCGTCGTCCGCCCGTAAGCACAGGTCGAATTCGAGGTCGAAACGAGTGAGGCCGTTCGTCCCGCCGGGGTGCCCGGCCGGGGGAGCGGCTCCGGGAGCTTCGAGGGCTTCAGGGGCTCCGGGGGTTTCAGTCGCTTCAGTCGCTCCGGGCGCCTCCGGTGCACCTGCGACGGGTGCCGCCGGCTCACGCACCGCTTCCGCCCCGGGTACGGTGCCCGCCGCCCACGCCGCTTCCATCGCACGGACGGTGAGCCCGCCGAGTGCCGGCCCCGGAAGGGGGTCCCGCAGCTGGAAACTGACGGTGAGTCCGGGCGCCGCGGCGTCGAAGAGGTCCGCGCTCTCGTGGATCGGCTCGTGCGCGTGGGACAGCGCCTCGGCGACGGTCCGCCGCACACCGTCGCAGAGCTCGGTGCCGGAGGCTCCCGAGGGCCACCGCTGGCGCAGCGGGACCATCCGCGCGAAGCAGCCGACCAGCGACACGGTGGCCGGTGTCCGGGAGGCGAACGGTGTGGCGACCATGACGTCGGGGGCGTTGCCCTGCGTGGCGAACGCCGCGTAGAGGGCGGCGAGTCCCATGAGGTACGGGGTGACGCGCAGGCGGCGGGCCGCCGCGCGCACCGCGTCGGCCTCGTCCGGGGGCAGCGGGAGCACCAGGACGTCGGCTTCGGCCGTCCGGGGGCCCGGGGTGCGCGGCAGGGCCTCCGGCCACTGGGCGTCCGCCAGTTCGAGGGGCCAGAAGCGGGAGGGCTCCGCCGGCGCGGGCGGGTCGGACACCGCGGGCGGTGCCGGTGACGGTGTGAAGGGGGGCCCGCCGCCGGTGCGCGCGTTGTACGCGGCACCGATGTCCGCCAGCACGTTCTCCAGCGACGCCCCGTCGCACGCGATGTGGTGCACCAGGAGGGAGAGCACATGGTGGTCCGGTCGGTGCCGGAACAGGTCGACGCGGACGGGGCAGTCTCGTCTCAGGTCGAACCGGTGGCGTCCGACGGGCGCCCAGGGCGTGGCGTCGACCGTCGTGGCCGTGTCCATCGCGGTCCATCGCGGCTGCGGCACGCCGGGAACCCAGGAGGGCACGCCGTCCTCGTCGACGAGCCGGCGGGCGAACACGGGGTGCCGGGCGACGGTCTCCTCGACGGCGCCCTTCAGGGCCTGCTCGTCGAGCTGCCCGCGCAGTTCCCAGACGCGGTGGATGTTGAAGGACTCCGGCTGGTCCCGACAAGTGAGCCAGATACCGAACTCCGGGGCCGAGAGCGGGAACGCGAATTCGGCATCCGGCGCCGGACCCGAATCCGAAACCAGGTCGCTCCTGTTCACTTCGGTTGCCCCTTCCGTACGTGCTGGCGGCACTCGGCCGGTGGTCCGAGCGCGGGGTGTCGAGAGGAAGAATGAAGCCGTGCGGCCATCCGGGCATGGGGCTCTGCAAACTCGAAGAGTTCGCCCGTGAGCGGGCGGATGCCGGCGACGGCGAATTGAGAGGGGAACCAGGGGCGCGTACGTGAAGGTGCGGTCGGCGCCCTCGGGGATCGGTGCCCCGGGTCGGACCTCCGGCACGCCGGGGTCCGTTCACGAAACGAGTCTGTATGTACCCTGGGAGTTTTTCAAGAACGAGCAAACGGAATGTCTCATTCTCGAAGGTGCAGGGAAGGCGACTTTCTGGACATAGGGCTATGCCCGCCTCTCCCGACACCGGATCCAGTGCTTCCGCCGACGCCCCTGCCGCCTCGGGGGCGGCGCAAGAGCGCACTTTGGGGCGAATCACACCGTTGGTTTGAGTGAAACCTGTGGACCTTGCGAAGATTGGTTAAAGGATGTTATATGGCTCGGTAAATGAGCTTCGGGCCTGGATTGGCGCACTTCTCGAAGGCTTGACCCCTGTGGTACGTTCCAGGCGAAGGTGTATCTGATCTGCTTCGTCGGCTGCGCACGGTGAGCGGAGACCCCTTATTTCGACAGGGTTCGAAAGGGTTCGACAGGAGTGGAAAATCCTGTGGATCGCGGACCTGAAGTCGGTATTCATATGGCTCCCGCCAATTCATCGACCGCCCGCCTGGCAGGCGGCCGTGCCCCGCAGGCAATATCTCGACAGGGAGGTCTCATGGGTCTGCAATTCGGCTTCTGTTTCGGTACCTCGTTGCGTCATGACGTGACGCGGGACCACTTGTGGAAATTGCTCGACGCGGTGGAGCAGCACGGATTCGATTCGTTCTGGTTCTACAACAACAACGGGGACGACATGCCCCCGCCGCTTGAGCTGGCACGGGAAGTGGCCCACCGGACATCCGCCCTGGTGTTCGGTCCGCACGTCCTGGTCGCCGCCGGCCTGGAACCGTCCGCCGTGGTCCGCGAACTGACCGATCTGTACCGGCGGTCCAACGGCCGGTTCGTCGCCCAGCTCGGCATCGGCGGCCCCCGCGAGGCCCTCATCCGGGACCCCGCCGAAGCGGCCGCCGCCCTGGAGGACATCCTGCGCCGCCTGCGCCGCCTCGTCGGGGAGTCCGCCGGGGAATCCAGCGGCAGCGGCCCGACCGGGGTGCCGCCCGTGTGGCTGGGCGGAGGCAGGGAGGGGACCGTACGGCGCGTCGCCGCCCTCGCGGACGGCTGGGTCCCCGCGTTCATCACCCCTGCCGAGTACCGTCGGCGCCTGAAGGTCCTCGACGAGGAGCGGCAGCACCTCGGCCGCACCGAGCACATCACCCGCGCGGTGCAGCTCGTCTACGTGCCGCCCGCCATCGACACCCCCGAACTCCGGCGCGAGCTGGACGCCGAGGTCTCGGCCCACAAGCAGGGCTGCACCAGCCGCGATGTCTATGCCGTCGGCGGCGACCGGGCGTTGCGCGAGCGCCTGGCCGAGTTCGCGGACGTCGGCGTCGAACACGTCATCCTGGTCCCCGCCCGCGCGGTCCCCGACTGGGAGGACGAGATTGCCCGGCTCCACCACACCGTCACCACGTCGTTCGGCTAGCACTCCCGCGGCTGCGTGGCTCCCGGTTCTCCTGGAGGACCCGCGCCCCTGCCGTTTCGGGAGCGCCAACGTGCGGCTCCTGGGCCGGAGATGAGCGACAGCACCCCTGTTATGGTGCGCTTATGTCATTGATCAAGAAGTTCCAAGTCACCTTCGACTGCGCGGAACCCCAGCGCGTCGCCCGCTTCTGGTGCGAGGTGCTGGGGTACGAATCGCCGCCGCCGAAGGGGTTCGCCACCTGGGACGAGTACGACCGCTCCCAGCCTGCTGAGGACCGGGGTTCGTGGTCCGCCTGCAGCGACCCCTCAGGCGAGGGCCCGCGACTGTTCTTCCAGCGCGTTCCCGAAGGCAAGGTCGTCAAGAACCGGGTGCACCTCGACGTGCGGGTCGGCACCGGGCTCGTGGGCGAAGAGCGCCTCGCCACGCTCGAAGCCGAGTGCACCCGGCTGGTCGCGCTCGGCGCGGTACGCGTGCAACTGCTCTACGACGGCCACGATTCGTGCATCGTGATGCAGGACGTCGAGGGCAACGAGTTCTGCGTCGACTGAGCCTCCCCCGAGCCGGCGAGGCGGGGAGCTCGTCGGGCCGAGCGCGACACCGACCTCGCCGGCCTCGACCCGGCGGGCCGGGCCGATGGGCGGCGGCGGTGGTACGGGGCTGGCGGAGTGGAATTCCAGGACGCGTGGTGGGAATGCGCGCGACCCTCCAGGCGGGGCGGCACGCTTCCTGGTGACCCACAGCAGGTCTGTGGCCGACCACCAGGAGGAACCCGTCCATGAGCAGTCACGGACACCCGGATGGGGTGCGAGGCACCTCTCCCGCGGCGAAGACGTCGGCGACCCGCCACGTCGTCGCGTTCTACCAGACCGGCACGACCACAGGTGACCCGGACAGCCACTACGTCTCCCCGGTGCCCCTGATCGGTCACGCGGACGTGGTGGAGGTGGCCGCGTTCCACCTCAACAACCCCACCCAGTACCCGATCCTCACCCTGAACGACGACCCGCCCTCCGCGCTCAAGTACGTTCAGATGTGGCGTGACATCGCCTCGGTGCAGGCGAAGGGCGTCAAGGTCACCGCACTCCTCGGCGGCGCCGCGCAGGGGACGTACGGGCTGCTCGACAAGGACTTCGGCATGTACTACCCGCCCGTCCGCGACGCCCTCAGGACGTACCGGCTGGACGGCATCGACCTCGACGTCGAGGAAGCGTTCCACGAGGCGACCGCCGAGAGGCTCATCCGCCAGCTGCGCTCCGACTTCGGGCCGGACTTCCTGATCACTCTCGCCCCAGGGCCCGGAGAGCTCACCCTGCCCGAGGGCGGCAACCTCCCCTTCCTCGACTACCGCACGCTCGAAAAGCAGGTCGGCCCCCTGATCCGCTGGTACAACACCCAGTTCTACTGCGGCAACGGCAGCCTCGCCGACACCGCCGACTACGACGCGGTCATCCAGAACCAGTTCCCCGCGTCCAAGGTCGTCGCCGCCGGCATCACCAACGACAACCTGGACTGCGGGGGCTACGTCGACATGCCGGTCCTCCAGCGGACCCTGCGCGCTCTCGCCGACAAGTACCCGGACTTCGCCGGTGCCGCGGGCTGGGAGTACGCACTCTCCCGCAACGTCGACGGCCCCGACTGCCCCACCGGCCCCGCCAGCTGGTACTGCGCCGTCCGTCAGGCGCTCGTCGCCCCGGCGGCCAGGGCCTGACGGTGTAGCTCCGCGGAGGACTCCGGCTTCGGGGAGTCCGATCACGGAGCCCCCGCGCCGGCCAGCAGAGCCGTCGTGCATTCCTCGGTGAGGTCTTCTGCGTGCGGTGGCAGTGGCTGCCCGGCGCGCAGATGGCGGCGGACCACCGACAGCGGCAGGTCGATCAGGGCCAGGGTGATGCGCTCGTGGTCCCGGGGGCCCGCCGCGCCGAGGGCTTCGGCGAGGGAGGCGATGGAGTCGAGCACGCGCCGGCTGCCGAGGTCCGCGCGCTCCTTGTGGTCCTCGGACCAGTCGGCGCGGCCGAACTCCTCGGCGCCGTAGAGGAGGAGCGAGGCTTCCTGCGGG
Source organism: Kitasatospora sp. NPDC043949 (assembly GCF_056435365.1). Classification (NCBI taxonomy): domain Bacteria; kingdom Bacillati; phylum Actinomycetota; class Actinomycetes; order Kitasatosporales; family Streptomycetaceae; genus Kitasatospora; species Kitasatospora sp. NPDC043949. The sequence goes on from NZ_JBWKEQ010000007.1 coordinate 207,027, forward strand.
TGGGCGCGGCTCCAGGAGATGACGTGCCGGGCGGCCGCGCGGGCGGCCGGGTGGGGGTCGGGCGCGCTGCCGAGTGCGGCGAAGTACCCCTCCTGGAAACGCTCCACGGTGCGCAGCCACATCTCGGCGAGCAGTGCCGTACGGCCGGGGAAGCGGTGGTACATGGACCCGCTCGGCGCGCCGATCGCCTGGGCGACGGCGGACATGGTCACGCCGGCCGGCCCGGCGGAGGCGGCCAGCCGGACGGCGGCGTCGAGGATCTGGTCGGTGTCGAAGCGGGGTGGTCTCGCCATGAATCAGAGGGTACCCTCCAGATTATTAGAGGATGGTCTCTAATAATCTGAAGGGGAGGACGCATGGGCGTCTACAACGTGCACGAGCGCCTGCTGGCCGCCAAGGCGAGCGAGGTGGGCGCGCTCGTCGACAACCTGTCAGGCGGCCCGGCGGACCGGCTCTGGCCGCACTCGGACTGGCCCGCGATGGAGTTCGACCGCCCACTGGCGGTCGGCGCGACCGGCGGCCACGGCCCGGTCCGCTACACGGTCACCGCCTACGTGCCCGGGGCCTGGGTCCGCTTCACCTTCAGCGGGCCGCGCGGATTCCACGGCTTCCACGAGTTCACGGTGCTGCCCGTCGACGAAGAACGCACCGTGCTGCGGCACACCCTCGCGATGAAGGCCGGCGGCCTGGCGCGCCTGACCTGGCCGGCGGCCTGGCGCCCGATGCACGACGCCTGCCTGGAGGACGGCCTGGACCGCGCCGAGCTCGCCTGCACGGGCACGGTGGCCCGCCCGGCCCGCTGGACCCCGTACGTACGCCTGCTCCGCGCGTTCGCCCACAGGTGAACAACGACGCGGGGCCGCCTACCAGCGGTTTCGGGCACGGCCGTCCGGCTGATGATCTCGTCTGATGCCGTTGTCCTCGTCCGGCAGGCGTACGTGCCCCGGAACAGTTGGTCAGCCGCTGTTGTCCGGGCGGTGGACGGTGAGGTTGCCGTAGGCCGGCAGAACGCCGGCCAGGTCGCCGGGTTTGCCTCGCAGAGTGGCGTCCAGGAAGGCGAGGGTGGCCGCGGCGACGACGCGCGGGCTCTCCGTGCGGCCCAGGGAGCCGACGATCGAGGGCACGGGCGGCAGATACAGGGGGCCGTCCATGAACGTGAGATGTGCGGCGCCGGGGATGGTGAGCCGGTAGCTCGTCGCGGTGCTGGACTTGAGCGCCTCGGTGAGGCGGGGCAGGTAGCGCGGGTCGGTTGCCGGGGTGATGGCCTGGGTGAGCGCGAGCGTCGGCTGGTCGAGGGAGGGGGAGGCGGGGCCGTGGGGGTAGCCGTCCAGATCGATGACGGCGTGGAAGCGGCGGTCCTGCCGGGCTGCCTGGAGGGCGGCGGCGCCGCCCATGGAGTGTCCGGCCACCGCGGCCCGGCCGGTGTCCAGGTGTCCGCTCAGCGGGTCGGCGGCCTCCCCCCGGTCCAGGCCGTCCAGTTGGGTGAGGACGAAGCCGAGGTCGGCGGCCCGAATCGCCGTCCAGTCGGCCGCCAGTTTCTCGTCCTGGTCCGGGTCGCCGGTGGAGGTGGTCTCGGTGGTGATCGTCCGGCCGTCGGAGAGGACGACGGCGGCGGAGTCGTACGGGTGGTCGAGGGCGGCGACCACGTAGCCGTGGCTGGCCAGTTCCTCCGCCCAGGCGGTGTTCTGGGTGCGCACTCCGCCCGACCCGGGTGAGAACAGGACGACGGGGAACCGCCCCCGCCCGCCGTCCACCGGGGCGTCGAAGACCGCATGGGTGTGGGCACGCGGAACACCGTCGACCAGGAAACCCGGCAGGCCGACCTGGCGGGCGAGGGCGTCGGAGACGGTGCGCGCCTCGTGCTCCGTACGTCCGAGGTACTGGGCCCGCTGCGCGCCGGTGGGGCTCTTCTGCGCGGGGTACCAGAGCTGGACCACGACCGTGCGCCGGTCGTCCGGATCGGCGGTGAAGGTCTCGGGGCGGTGCGGGTCGGTCCACTGGACCACGCGGGTGCCGACCGCGAAGTCGCCCGACGGTTGGGGGAACTCGGGTACGGGAAGGGCCCAGGCGGCCACCGGGCCCGTGGCGATCAGGCCGACGCAGGCCACCGATCCCGGCAACGCCAGCCACCATCGGGCCCGCCACGCCGGCCGGCCGGGACGGCGTCGAAGCGGTCGCAGCAGGGGGGAGAGGGCGAACGGCGACGCGAAGGCGGCGCCTGCCAGTACCGGCAGCATCTGCCAGTGGATCCCCGCCACGCTCAGCAGGATCGCGGACAGCACGAGAACCGCCCCCGCCGCGATCGTGACGCGTGGGCGGGCGGAGGGGGGAAGCCAGCGCGCCACCACCAGTGCGACGGCGCCCAGCAGGACAAGGATTTCCAGGGGGGACATGTACAGCCCCGTGATGATCTCGGTCACCAGGCCATGTTCGGCGCCGGGCACGCGCTGCCACATCGATCCCGGGTCGCCGTCGGGTGCCACCGGGGTCGCAATCCGCGGCAGGTCCCGGTGCGACCGGAGTGGCAATCGGGCACGCCGGATCGGCGGCCGCCCTACGACCACGGGAGGTAGCGGGACTCCTCCTGCGGTCGTACCCGGGCACGGCGCCATCAGACGGTGGACTCATGTGCTCCATGGGGCCCGCCGCCTACCGTGACAGGGCCGCGGTACGTGCCGGGCAGCGCGAGGCGTACGTTCCCGTACTCCACTCGGATCCGGCTGCACGCGGTGGCAGCCCCGGCCGGGGCCACCATGACGCTGAATCGACAGGGACGTGCGATGACCGAGGCGGCCGCGGAACCCGGCAATGCCCACCGGGGCCGGGGCCGGGGCCGGGGCAGGGTGTGGGTGCTGACGCGGGTGCGGTGGGCGGGGACGACCTCACGGCTGACGAGGTACGCCGACCTGGCCTCCGCACGAGCGGCGCGACTGGTGACAGCCGCCGGGCGCCGGTCCTCCCGGCTGCCGCCCATGGCGTGGGACTCGCTGCTGCCGACGCTTCTCCTGCTCAACATCATCACCACCCGGGCACCGCACGAGCTGCCGGTGGCCGTCGCCCTCACCGCCGCCCTCGCACTGCCCCTGGTGTGGCGGCGCAGGGCCCCGCTCGCGGTGTTCGGCGTCGTGGCAGCCGCGGCCTTCGTCCAGTGGCTGACGGACGTCCAACTTCCGGCGGACGTCTGCCTGTTGGTGGCCCTCTACACGGCAGCCGCGAACTCGGGCCGGCGCGGCACGCTCGTCACCGGTGCCGTCGTGGAGGCGGGGGCCCTGCTGGCCTGCCTGCGCTGGGCGACGGAAGGCGCGTTCCTGACCCCCTTCGTCGCGGTCACCGCGATGGTCGTCGCCGCCGCCGTCCTGGGTGTGAACGTGCGGACCACGCGCGCCTACCTCGCGGCCCTGGAGGAACGGGCCGCACGCCTGGAGCAGCAACAGGAACAGCAGGCGCGACTGGCCGTCGCCGAGGAGAGGACACGTATCACCCGGGAGATGCACGACATCGTCACCCACAACCTGTCCGTCATGGTCGCGCTCACCGACGCCGCCGTCTACGCGCAGCACCGGTCGCCCGACAAGGCGACCACCGCGATGCTCCAGATCTCCGAGACGGGCCGGCAGGCCCTGACCGACATGCGGCGCTCGTTGGGCATCCTGCGGACCGACGAACCGGACGCGGAACGCCACCCGTTGCCCGGCATCGCCCAACTGGAGGCCCTCGCCGACCAGATGTGCGCCGCCGGGCTGCCGACCCGCATCGAGGTCCAGGGCGGCCACACCCACATACCCGCCACCGCACAACTGACCGTCTACCGCCTGGTACAGGAAGCCTTGACCAACACCCTCAAGCACACACCCACCGGCACACGCGCGAAGGTCCGGCTACGGTGCTCGACCGGGACCGTCACCGTGGACGTCACCGACAGCGGCCCCCGCCCGCCGCTTCCCGGCGCCACACCGTCCGGCCACGGCATCCCCGGCATGCGCGAGCGCGCGGCCGCCTACGGGGGGACGTTGCGGGCCGGACCGCTTCCGGGTGGCGGCTGGGGAGTCCACACCCGTCTCCTCCTCGACAGCGGCGGAGCGGCGTCCGCATGACGATCCGCATCCTGATCGCCGACGACGAAGCACTGCTCCGGATGGCCTTCAGCACGGTCCTGGAGGGCCAGCCCGACATGACACCGGTCGGCGAAGCCGCGGACGGCGCCCAGGCCATCCGCCTCGCCCGGGAACTGCGCCCCGATGTCGTCCTCATGGACGTCCGGATGCCCGGGATCGACGGGATCGAGGCGACCCGGCAGGTCATCCGGGCCTCCCCGCACAGCAGAGTGCTGATCCTCACCACCTTCGACCTGGATGAATACGCCTTCGCCGGACTCAGCGCCGGAGCCTCGGGCTTCCTGCTGAAGAACACCAGGCCCGAGGAACTGCTCACCGCGATACGCAGCGTCGCCGCGGGCGACGCGGTGGTGTCCCCGCGGATCACCCGCCTCCTGCTGGAGCACCTGCGCCCGCACATCCCCGACGGCGGCAGCGCCGGCCCCGACCATCGGCTGAGCCGGCTCAGCGCCCGTGAACGCGAGGTGCTCGTCCAGGTGGGCTGCGGCCTGTCCAACACCGAGATCGCGGCCGCCCTGTTCCTCGCGGAGGCGACCGTGAAATCCCATCTGGGGCGAATCCTGCACAAGCTCGAACTCCGCGACCGGATACAAGCCGTGGTCTTCGCCTACGAGAGCCGCCTCATCCACCCGGCATGACGCCGCAGGAGCCGACGGCGATGTCCTCAGTCCGGGTCCGGGTCCGGGTCCGGGTTCGGTGTCGGGTCCGGGTCCAGGTCCGGATCCGGTGTCGGGTCCGGGTCGGGACGGGAACCGTGACGTCGTCGTCGGCGTCCCCGTTCAAACCAAGTCGTCTACGACCAGGGCTCGCGGTTCCCAGAGCTGCGAGCAGAAAGACAGTGATGACTCAGCAAGATCACCCGGCCCTGTCCGCACCCGGGCCGGACGCTCCCGGCCGGGCCCCGGGAACCCCGGCCGGAGGGGGCCCTTCGCGGTCGATACGGCCGTGGCTGCCGGCTCTGCTGTGCGCTCTGGGGTTCGTGGCGGTCTACCTGCTCGCCGTCTGGACCCCGTTCGGGCAGCGGGGGGAGAACTCCCTGATGAACGGGAACGGCGGCGAACCGGCGTGGATCTACGACTGGTCGGGGTCGGTCTACGACTCGGCGGCCATGCCGCCGCTGGAGTTCACGGCCCTTCCCACCCTGGTCGTGGGGATGGCCGTGATCGTGGTCGTCGCGCTGGTGCGGCGGTGCTGGTGGCAGGGCTGCGCGGCGATCGGGGTCGTCCTGGGCACGTTCGGGGGCACCGAGGTGTGCAGCAAGATGCTCCTGCCCCGCCCCGACCTGGTGAACGCGCCCGACATGCTCACCGAGGTGAGCTTCCCCAGCGGGCACGCGGCCGTCCCCATCGGGCTGGTCCTCGGCGCCGCCCTCGTCGCCTCCCCGCGCCTGCGCCCCTACGTCACCGCGGTCGGCATGCTGTGGCTCACCGTCACCGCCGGCGCCGTGCAGGCGCTCTACCACCACCGGCCCAGCGACGTGCTGGGGGCCGCGCTGCTGGGCTGCGCCTGTTACGGTCTCGCGCTCTGGCTGCTGCCGTCCTCCGCCGCACCGGGCGTCGCGCGCAGCCCTCGTGCGCTGGCGGCCGTCGCCCTCGTCCTGTCGGCGGTCGCCGCGCTCGCCGCCGGCGCGCGGGACGACTCCGTCACGGGACCGCTGGTCTTCGCGGCGGCGGCCTTCCTGTGCGCGGTCCTGGTCTGGTTCACCGTGGTGGAGGTGCCTGCCCGCGCCGCGCGTCGTACGCGGCCCGCGGTGGGCTGACCGCCCGGCGCGCCGTTCGGCGTCGGGCGGCCGAAAGGCCGAGGCCGTTGGCCTCGGCCTTCGCCATCGGCCGCCCCGTCTGCCTCGTGACCATCGGTGTGCCCCGCTGGCACGGAACGAGCACGGAACGAGCACGGAACAGGCCGACCCGCCGGTGGCGCCGGCGGGTCGGCCTGTTGCGGGAGTGTGCGTCGGGCTATCGCCGGCTGGTCCGCGCCCGTCGGCGGCGGGCCACGAGGGTGGCCGCGGCACGCAGGGCCAGGCCGATCACCGGTGCGAGGAGCAGGGTGCACCAGGTGCGGGTGGTGGCGTCGGCGGTGAGGCGGTCGGCGAGCAGGTAGGCGGCGAGGAAGGACGGCGCGAGCCAGGCCCCGTTGGTCGCGGCGAGGCGCAGCGGGCTCACCCGGCGCGCTGCCGGTTCCTCCGCCGACTCCGCCGACTCCGTGGATGTCACACGAACCTCCTGACCACGCCGATCACCTTGTCGACGATCCGCTGGGAGACGCCGCGGTCGAAGACGAAACCCGCGAGGCAGCCGGCGACGGCCCAGACGATGCGCTGCTTCCAGCCGCCGCTCCCGAACAGTACACCGGCGCAGGCGCCGCCGGCGCAGTTGCCGATGTGGAGCGCCCAGGGTGCCAGGAAGGGGATCCAGGCGGCCACGGCCGCGGTGACGGACAGTTGGACGGCACGGGCGACGGCGGCCTTGAGCGCGGCCTTCAGCCAGCCGGGCATCCGGCCGTTGAGGTCGGTGCAGTTGACCGGGTCGGCGTTGCAGTAGTCGTAGGCGTTGGCGCTCGCTCCCTGGACCGGGTCGGGGGAGAGGAAGCGGCCGGCGGCCGGGTTGTAGAGGCGCGCTCCCATGAGGGTGAGGGCGCTCGGGGTCTCGTCGGAGCGCTGCTTGTCGCCGAGCCAGGCGTAGCGGGTGCCGGGCTGGCCGGTGCGCGGCTGGCCGTACTCGTCGTAGTCGAGGACGGTGGGCGCGACGGCGGTGTCCAGCGGCAGCCGCAGGGTGATGTCGCCGTGCAGGTTGGCGAGTTGCAGGACGGTGCCGCCGGTCTTCGCGGTGGCGGCGGCGAGGGTGCCGGCGGGGCCGGTGACGTTGCGGGTCAGGGTGCCCGCGGAGTCCTCGGTGATCCAGCGGGGGCTGTCGGTGTCGGAGCCGTAGTGGTTGGTCCGCAGACCGGTCTGGGCCCAGGCGCCGGCGGTGTTGGTCTCGGTGGTCCAGGCGCGGAAGCGCTGGGCCGAGTCGAGGGTCCAGCTCTGCCGGTTGGTGCCGCTGGTCTGCTGCTGCACCAGGTCGGTGTTGTAGTACGCGACGGTGCTGCCGGGCAGTGCGGTGGTGCGGCCGAACGCGTCGTAGGTGTAGCCGGGGTTCACCAGGCGGTCGGCGGTGTCGTAGGTGCTGGTCTGGCCGGTGCCCCCGGTGGTGGTGCAGGTCTGGCCGCGGGCGGCGTCGGCGGTGGCCAGCGCGGTGCGGTTGGTGTTGCGGTCGAAGGTGTAGGTGCGGGTGGTGCAGACGGCGTCGGTCGAGGTGTCCTGGACCTGGAGGAGCCGGCCGGCCCGGTCGTAGGCGTAGGTCTGGGCCGCGGTGACGCCGGGGGTGCCGGTGTGGGTGGCCCGCTGGCCGTGGATGGTCTCGGTGATGCCGTCGGAGACCAGCACGAGGCCGTCGCTGTCGCGGGTGTAGGTGCGGCCGGTGGTGGTGCCGGCCGGGTCCTTGTCGTCGGTCCGGGTGTAGCCGCCGGGCAGGCCCTGGGTGAGCGGCGTGCCGTCGGCGTCGTAGCGGGCGGTGAGGGTGCCGGCGACGGAGTCCGTCACCGAGGTCGCCAGGCCGCGCGGGTCGACGGCGGTGTCGTAGGTGTAGGTGGTGGTGGAGGGGGAGGTGTCGGTGACCTTGGTGGGGCGGTTGAGGGCGTCGTACTCCGTGGTGGTGACGGCGCCGTCGGCGTCGGTGTAGGAGATCAGGCGACCGAGTTCGTCGTAGCCCTTGGTGATGGTGCCGCCGGTGGCGGAGGTCTGGCGGGTGACGGCGCCGGTGCCCGGGTGGTACGTGGTGGTGGCGGCGGGGGCCGGGGTACCGAGGCCGTCGGTGACGGTGACGGTGGTGGGGCGCCCCGCCGTGTCGGTGTCGGTCACGGTGGTGCGGGTGACGCCGTTGGCCGTCTCGGTGGTGCGGGTGACCTGGCCGAACTGCCCGTACTGGGTTGTCCTGGTGGGCAGTTGTGCCGGGTTGGCGCCGCCGCCGGTGATGGCCGCGGCGGGCCCGGTCTGGCAGACGAGGTCGGCCCACTCGGGGCGGTTGCCACAGGTGCCGGTGCCGCCGGCGGTGTAGTAGGTGGTCCAGCCGGCCGCCGCGTCGGAGCCGGTGGAGGCCGGCTGCTGGGTCGAGACGACCCGGCCCTGGCCGTCGTAGCCGGTGGTGGTGGTCAGGGCGAGGCCGCCGCTGTCCTTGATCTGCGCGGTGGGCACGCCGAGCGCCCAGTTGTACGTGGTCCGGTCCTGGCGGGCGTCGACCAGCAGGTCGGGCCAGGCGCGGAGCCGGGCGCCGGTGGTGGTGAGGGTGATCTGGTTCTTGATCTTGGCGGTGCCGTCGGTCGGCCGGCCCTCGTCGTAGGTCTTCACGGTGTGCTGGCGGGCGGGCAGTTGGGTGCCGGCCTTCGCCAGGACCGTCGCACCGGAGGTGGCGTCGGCGGCGAGGGTGATGCGGTGGAGCGGGTCGTAGACGTCGGTCTCCTGCTGGCCGTCCGCGCTGTAGGCGCTGCTGCTCGACAGGAGCCGGGCGCGCTCGGCGGAGGGCAGGGTGTCGATGCCGAGGTCGGCCAGTTCGGCCTTGGCCGCGGGGGTGGCCCCGAGGGCGAGCTCGCGGTTGCCCGCGGTCAGGCTGCGGACCTGGTGGCCCTGGTTGTCGTACTCGGTGGTGGTGACGTGGTGGCCCGGGGTGGCCTGGTTGACCTGGCGGCCGGAGGCGTTCAGGTAGGTGACGCTCGCCCTGGTGTAGTCGCCGGCGCCGAGGTCGGTGCCGTTGTTGGAGGCGGGGGCCTGGTCCGGCGGGAACACCGCGGTGGCGTCGGTCGGCAGGTCGCTCTGGCCCCACGCGGAGGCGGCGGGCGCGGAGAGGTCCTCCGGTGCCTTCGCGCCGGAGAGCGGGACGCCGTAGACGACGGTGGTGGTGGCGGTGCCGTTCACGGTGCCCGCGGTGCCGGGGGCGAGGGTGTCGTGCCAGGTCTTCGTCAACATGCCCGGGCCCGCGGCCGGGTTGGCGGTGACGGTGCCGTACGCCAGCGAGGTGGCGCGGGTGCCGCTGAGCTGGACGGAGGAGAGCAGGCCGTCGTCGGCGCCCTGGGTGTAGTAGGCGTACTGGTTCTGGCTGCTCTGGCCGAGCCGCGGGTCCCAGGTCTGGCGCAGCCGCCCGGCCGAGTCGTAGCGGTAGACGGCGACGTCGGTGGCGGTGGCCGCGGCGGCCCCGGGCGCGGTGCTCCAGAGCCTGATCGCGCTGACCTGCCCGGCGACGTCACCGAACTCGGTGCCGGTGGTGACGCCGGTGGCGGTGGTCGCGGTGGCGTAGACGAACTGCAGGACGCGGCAGCCCTTGGCGGCGACGTTCGCCGCGCACACCGCCGGGGTGGCCGCGGAGGTCGGCGCGATGACGAGCTTCGGCCGGGCCAGCGTCTTGCCGCCGACCACGGTCGTCTCCGACACCACGCTGGTGGTGGTGTTGGCCAGCCCGCCCTGGAGCGTGGAGGTCACCGTCCAGGTGGCGGCGGCCGGATCGGCCTTGGCGAAGGTGGTGACGGTGCCCTCGGTGCCGGAGAGCGTGAAGTCGGCGCCGAAGGAGCCGCTCAGGGTGAGGTCCTCGCTGCCCGGTTCGGGCGCCCAGCCGTTGCCGGCCGCGTTCGAGGTGAAGGAGACGGCGGAGCCGTCGGCGGCCATCACGCTGAGCGAGGTGCCGGAGGTCCTGCGGATCTCCGTGTACTCCGAGGCGGACAGGCTCGACGACACGCTGGACACCCAGTTGGGGCCGAAGACCGCCGCCTGGCCGTCCTGGCCGGCGGCGGCCCGCGGGTCACGCGAGGAGTGCGTGCGGCCGACCGTCATGCCGAACAGCGACACGTCGGTGGCCGGGACCCTGAGGTCGCCGGTGAGCAGGTTCAGCGCACCCGGGCCGACGTTCTCCGTCGCCGCGCCGTCGGCCTTGCGGTCGACGACGACCCGCACCGGCTCGGAGGAGACGGCCGCGGCGCCGGGCCCGGTGAAGTCCGCGCGGAGCTGGACGGTGCCGTCCGGGGTCACCGTGGAGGTGGCGTTCCAGGTGAGCGCCGGGCTCTTGCCCGCGGCGAGGGGCACGGGCCAGGCCGCCAGTGCGGCACCGCCGTTGGTGATGTCGCCGGCGGGGATCCGCGTCCAGGCGTCGGCGTCGGAGCGCCGCCAGGAGAAGGCCACCTGGTCGTACCGGGCGGCGTCGGCCTCGGCGGTGAGCGGCAGGCGCGCCGCAGTGCGGGTGCCGTCGTTCGGGGAGGTGACACCGCCCGCGCCGACCTGGAAGGTGTGGGTACGGGCCTCGGACTTGTTCTCCGCCCGGTCCACCGCCCGCACCTGAAGGGTGTTGGTGCCGGCCTTGGCCGGGGTCACGGTGAAGGTCACCGGCGCGGCGGAGCCGTTCGTCGCGACCTTGGTCCAGGTCGCGCCGTCGAGCGTCCACTCCAGGGCGTTCTGGTCACCGGCCGGCGGGGTCGCGGTGAAGGAACCGGCCTGGCCGGGGCCCTTGACCCACTGGCCCGACGGGTAGTCGGAGGAGGAGAGCGCGGCGAGCGCCGAGGGGGCGGAGGTGTCGACCGTGAAGGTGGCCCACGCCGACCAGTTGTTGTTGTAGTGCAGCCCGTCGTACGGGGAGGTGCGGAACTTGTACGTCCTGCCGTTGGCCAGCACACCGGCCGGGACCTTGACGGAGGCCGGGGCCCCGCTCGGCACGTACGGGGAGACCAGGACGTTGCCCACCTGGGTGTCGGTGGCGGCGTCGAAGATCTGGAAGGTGCCGTCGACCTTGTCGTTGTTCGGGTCGACGAAGGTGTCGCGCAGCGTCGGGGTGGTGGAGTTGACCCACCAGGTGCCGGCGGCGTCCTTGTAGAACGGGGAGCCGGCCTGCTGGTCCGTCCCGGTCCGGGGGCGGTAGTTGTACGTCACCGTCAGCTTCGGGACGTTGGTCGCGGCGTTGGCGGAGTTCACCTCCTTCCAGTACTTGGTGTTGGTCTCGTCCGGGGCGCGCAGCCCCATGCCCGAGGTGGTGTTCTTCGCCGACGTCCAGGTCTGCACCAGGTTGGTGACGTCCGCGGTGATCCAGCCGTCGCCGCCGCAGGCGTCCCGGCCCTTGGTCTCGGTGCCGGTGGCCTTCTTGGCGTTCCAGGAGGGCTGCGCCGTCCAGCGCGAGGCGGTCGAGGCGAGGCCGGTGTCCCAGATGTCCCACGCGTAGGGCTGGCAGTCGCTGTTGCCGGAGTGGAAGTTGTACAGCGACAGGCTGGCGTTGGTGATCAGCGCGTCCGCGATCGGCGCGGTGTTCCAGTTGATGAACGACCGGGCCTGGCGGGAGGAGCCGTCCGCGTTCTTGGTGCCGGAGTTGCCCCAGTAGATCTCGGTGTCGGCCGACCAGTCGACCGTCTCGCCCTGCTGCACCCGGGTGTCGAAGACGTTGCCGAGGGCCGTGGTGGAGGGGTCGACCGTCACCGGGTACTGCGTCCTCGGGTCCGCGAGGAACGCGGCGTCCGGCGTGAACACCAGGTCGATGCCGTCGCCGCGCTGAACGACCTTCAGACCGACCTTCGCCTGCCGGGCGTGCTCGCCGGAGCCCTCGGCGGCGGCCGTCGCGTCCCACATCACCGGCGCCGGGAGCACGGCCCGCCGCTCGCCGGTGCGCTTGTCGGTGAACAGCACGCCGCCGTCCGGCTGGACCTCGGCCTTCAGGCCGTCGGCCTTCAGCGGCATCGTGTACGAGAACCCGGCGGCGCTCGGGCGCTGCTTGAGCACCGTGTACTGCTCGAAGCCGGTCCGGGTGGCCTCCACGACCAGGTCGGCCGCGCCGTCCGCGATCGCGTCCCGGTAGGTGGCCTTCGTACCGTCCAGGGCGGGCTTGGGCAGGCCGCCGCGCCACTGGAGCTCGACCTGCTGGTCGCCCTGTCCGAGGGTCACCAGGGTGCGGGCGTCGTCCGCGGCCGCCGCCTGCGCGTGGAGCAGCGACTTCGCCCGGGTGCCGCCGGCACCGGCGAGCCGCAGCGCGTTCGGGTGGGCCTTCGGCGCCACCGACCCGTCCGCGCCCGCCTGGAGGCCGAGGTCGACGTCCACCCACTGGCCGTCGCGCTGGAAGCGGACCGGGCCCGCGAACAGCTCGGTGGTGAGCGAACCGTCCTTGTTCACCCACGTCGTCGACGTCTCCGTACGCTCGGAGAGCGCCTCCACCCGCTGCCCGGACAGCCGGGCGGCGACCCTCGCCGACGGCACGTCGGCGGCGGACGTGGCCCACTGCCCGGCTCCCCTGCCCGCCTTCGCCGCCGCGCTCGGTGACGCGGCGAGGGCCGTCTCGGACCCGGCCAGCAGCGACACCGCCACGGCGAGGGCCAGCGACCCGCTCACCGCCCGCATGCCAACGGGCCTGCCGGGTCTGCGTCGTGTGGTCATCCGTCTGTTCATATCGACTCCTTGAGACACCGTCGCTCGACGGCGCTCTCGGAGCATAGGAGTGGGCGGCAAGATCAAAGATGGGGTCAAATGACGCCAAAGGATCATCAAATAATGATCTTGTTTCGACAAGATTCACGTGATCGTGATCATGGCGTAGGCAACCGCGCCCGCGCCCCGCGCGTTACGTCAGCGGCGCCGGCTGCGCCGACCACTTACTGACATTGGCGCTTCAGGGTGATGGCGGCGGGAGGTCGAGGGAGAGGCCGGTCCCGGCGAGGAATCCGTCGAGGATGTCGGGGCGGTACTGG